>CAZRRW010000036.1:0-13509 GCA_964602505.1 uncultured Burkholderiaceae bacterium | reverse complement strand
AGTGGCCGACGCCATTGAAGACCAGTACAAGCCGCGCTTTGCCGGTGACAGCCTGCCGCGCAACGATGTGGGCCTGGTACTGGCCCTTGCCGACAAGCTGGAAACCTTGGTTGGCATGTTTGGCATTGGCAATGTGCCCACCGGCGACAAGGACCCGTTTGCCCTGCGCCGACATGCACTGGGCGTGATGCGAATGCTGGTGGAACAGCCAGCCACCCAGGATCTGCGGCTGGACGAGCTGCTGGCCATGGCCGCGCAGGCCTTTGGCGTGAGCGCGCCGGGCGCCTCCGCCGCCCAGGGGCCGCTTGCCGAGTTCATGATGGAGCGCTTTGCCGGGTATCTGGCCGGGCGCGGCTACCAAGCCCGTGAGATCGACGCCGTGCTCAGCCTGGCGCCGCAGCAGCTGGCCAGCGTGCCCCAGCGCATGGATGCGGTGCGCGCATTTGCAGCACTGCCCGAGAGCGCGGCCCTGGCGGCGGCCAACAAGCGCATCGCCAACATCCTCAAGAAGAGCGAATTGCCCGTGGCGGTGGCGGTGAAGGCCGACCTGCTGCGCGAGCCCGCCGAATTGGGCTTGTCGCAGGCCCTGCAGGCGGTGGCCCCCACAGCCGAGGCGGCGTTTGCAAAGGGCGACTACACCGGCAGCCTCCAGGCGCTGGCCGTGCTCAAGGCTCCGGTGGACGCCTTCTTCGAGTCGGTGATGGTCAACGCCGACGACCCGGCCCTGCGCACCAATCGCATGGCGCTGCTGGCCAGCCTGCACCAGGCCATGAACCGGGTGGCCGACCTGTCACGACTGGCCACCTAGGGCCTCACGGGTTCCCGGTCGGCGGCACAATCAAAGCTCATGAAGCTCGTCATCCTCGACCGCGACGGCACCATCAACGAAGACCGCGACGACTATGTCAAGTCGCCCGCGGAATGGGTGCCGATCCCCGGGGCGCTGGAGGCGGTTGCCAGGCTCAATCATGCGGGCTGGCACGTGGTGGTGGCCACCAACCAGTCTGGCTTGGGCCGTGGCTTGTTCGACATGGCGGCCCTGGCGGCCATGCATGCCAAGATGAACAAGCTGCTGGCCGAAAAGGGGGGGCGGGTGGACGCCATCTTCTTCTGCCCCCATGCGCCAGAGGACCATTGCACCTGCCGAAAGCCCGCGCCTGGCCTGTTTGAACAGATTGGCGAGCGCTTCGGGGTGGACCTGCGCGAGGTGCCCGCAGTGGGCGATTCGGCGCGAGACCTGATTGCCGCTGACACAGCAGGCTGTCCGCCCCATCTGGTGCGCACGGGCAAAAGCGCCCAGCGCATTCCTGACGGTCTGCCCTTCAGCACCCGCGTCCACGCGGATCTGGCAGCGTTTGCGGACGATCTGCTGAGCCGGTCCGCCTGATGAACGCGCTGCGCTCCCTGGTCTTTCTGGCATGGATGACGCTCACCGTCATCCCCTGGGCCATCGCCGTGCTGCTGCTGTCGCTGGTGCTTCGGCCCACCCCGTACTACTGGGCCTGCATCGGCTGGTTGCGGGTGGCGATGTGGGGCTGCCAGGTGTTCTGCGGCGTGACCGCCAGGGTTCAGGGCATGGAGCACCTGCCCCTGGGCAAGACCGACGCGGTGATCCTGCTGCCCAAGCACCAAAGCACCTGGGAGACCTTCTTCTTTCCCACGCTGATGCCGCACCCCCTGTGCTACGTGTTCAAGCGCGAGTTGCTGTTCATCCCCTTCTTCGGATGGGCCATGGCGCGGCTGGACATGATTCACATCGACCGCAGCAAGCGGGCTGAGGCCTGGAACCGTGTCGCCGAGCAAGGGCGGCGCTACATGGCGCAGGGCAACTGGGTGATCATGTTCCCCGAGGGCACGCGCACGGCCCGCGGCCAGCAGGGCGTCTACAAGTCAGGCGGTACGCGGCTGGCGGTGACCACCGGGGTGCCGGTGGTGCCCATTGCCGTGACGTCCGCCCGGTGCTGGCCGCGCAAGAGCTTCTCGCTTCGCCCCGGTGTGGTGGATGTCTCGATCGGCAAGCCGATCCCCAGCGTCGGCCGCGAGCCCGACGAGTTGATGCGTGAGGTGGAGGCCTGGATCGAGGCCGAGATGCGCCGGATCGACCCTGAGGCCTACCTGCAGGCACCATCACCCCGGACCGCAGCGGGGGCCCTGGGATGACCCGGCTGCGGCGCGGCGGCAGAACCGCATCGCTGCTGCACGAACAGCAGCTGAGCTTCAGCTTCTGGATGGAGACGCATCCCCCGCTGCCAGCCCCCCCGTCGCGCCCGTTGCATGACGCTGCCCCTGGGGTGCCCGCCATGCCGGCCCAACCCAGCATCGCCGCCCCGGTGCTGGTGCCCGCTACGCCGCGCCCGTATCACCATGTGCGTGCCAACCGTTTCGCCGAACTGGCGGGGCACCAGGTGGGCTACGAATTGAAGCGGTCGCGCCGTCGCACGATTGGCTTTCTGGTGGGGCCCGACGGCCTGACGGTCGCGGCTCCGCGTTGGGTGTCCCTCACCGACGTGACCCAAGGCCTGCGCGAGAAGGAGAACTGGATTCTGCGCAAGCTGCAGGAACAGCGCGAGCGCAGCGAACGGGCCTCTGCCGCCAAAGTCGACTGGTGCCACGGTGCCGCACTGCCCTTCATGGGCTGCACCGTCGTCATTGCGCTCGACCCGGCCCAGGCCGGGGCGGTGCTCGACGCCACCAGCGGCCAGCTCCGGGTGGGCCTGCCCAGCCATGCCAGCCCCGAACAGATTCGTGATGCGGTGCAGGCCTGGCTGATGCGCCAGGCCTCACGGGTGTTCACCGAGCGGCTGGACCACTTTGCGCCCCTGCTGGGCGTGCGCTGGCGGCGGCTGAGGCTGTCCAGCGCGGCCACCCGCTGGGGCAGCGCCAGTGCCGACGGGGCCATCCGGCTGAACTGGCGGCTGGTGCACTACAGCCTGGAGCTGATCGACTACGTGGTGGCCCACGAACTGAGCCACCTGCGGGTGATGGACCACAGCCCCGCCTTTTGGGACACGGTGGCGAGCGTCATGCCCGACTACGGCACGCGGCGCAATCAGCTCAAGGAGGAGCAGCTGCCCGTGTTCTGAGCCCCAGGGCCTCAGGCCGTGAACCGCCACACCCCGTCTGCACCCGCCTTGCGTCTGAGCTGACCGCGCTGCCAGAGCATGTGCAGGTGGGCCACCGCCTCGCCAATGGCGAAGGTCATCTGGTGCAAGTCAAGCCCCGGGCGAAACATGAGGGGCACGATATCGGCCCCACTGTAGGGGCGCTGGGCGCAGGCGTGCAGCACCTCGGCCAGCCGTGCCTGGTGGTGTGCCTGAAGCTGGTCGATGCGGGTGTGAAGGCCGCGAAACGGCTTGCCGTGGGAGGGCAGCACCAGGGTGTCGGCGGCCATGGTGCGGAACCGCTCGATGGAGTTGAGGCACAGGGGCAAGGGATTGGCCTCGGGCTCTGACTCGAAAACGCTCACGTTGGTGGAGATCCGTGGCAGCACCATGTCGCCGCTGATCAGCACGCGGAGATCCGGGTGGTGCAGCGCCATGTGCTCTGGCGCATGACCGTAGCCGCTGACCAGCCGCCAGCGCTGCGGGCTGGCGCCGCTGCCCATGACCAGGGTGTCGCCGTCGAGCAGACGGCGGTAGTGCGGCGGCACCTCGGGCACCATGCTGGGGTAGTAGTTGGCGCGGGCACGGATCTTGGCCACCGACTCGTCGTCGCTGAGCCCCTGCGAGGCGAAGAAGGCGGCGGCCGGGTCGCCACCAAAGCCCGTGGTGCTTCGCGTGCCCAGACGCGCCACGTGGTAGTCGGTGGCGCTGATCCACAAGCGCACGCCCCATCGCTGGCACAGCCAGTGGGCCAGGCCAATGTGGTCGGGGTGCATGTGGGTGACGATGACGCGCAGCACAGGCAGGCCGTCCAACCCCTTGTCGAACACCTGTTCCCAAGCGCTGCGCGTTGCGTCATTGGTGATGCCGCAGTCCACCACCGCCCAGCCTTCGCGGCCGTCGTCGGCCACATCGCGCAGCAGCCAGAGATTGATGTGGTCGAGCGCGAAGGGCAGGCCCATGCGAACCCACCTGACTCCGGGTAGCACCTCGAGCGCCTGCCCCGGCGCCGGCAGGGTGTCACCCAGGGGGTACTCGAGCGCGGATTCGAGTGCGGACTTGGACGGATTGGCCATAATTGACGTTAACGTAAACGTCAATCATGTCGACCCAGTTCAGCATCCGAGAGTTGGCGCAAGAGTTCGACCTCACCACCCGCGCCATCCGCTTCTATGAAGACATGGGGCTGCTCAGCCCCCAGCGCGCAGGGCCCGGAGGGCGCAACCGGGTCTACAGCGCCCGCGACCGCACGCGGCTGAAGCTGACCCTGCGGGCCAAGCGGCTCGGCCTTTCGCTGACCGAGGCCAAGGACATCATCGACACCTATGACAGCCCACGTGACACCGAGCCGCAACTGCGCAAGTACCTGGGCGTGCTGGCCAAGCACCGCAACGACCTGGAGGGCCAGCTGGCCGAGCTGCAGGCCCAGATTGACGAGCTGAAGGCCCACGAGCGCGAAGCCAGGGCCCTGCTTGCGCGCAACGGCAGCGGCTCCAGCCCCGGCGTCAAGCGCGGCAAGGCCGGGCTATCGCGATGAGCGCCGGGCCGAGCTGCGATGCGCTGACCGCGCGCATCCGCACCAGCTTTGAGCGGCAGGGCCTGATGCGGACACTGGGCGCGGAGCTCGTGCGGGTGACCCAAGGCGAGGTGTGCTTTGCCCTGCCCATGAGCGACCGGGTGACCCAGCAACAGGGCGCCATGCATGGCGGCGCCCTGGGCGCGCTGGCAGACATCTGCTGCGGCTATGCCGCCCTCACCATGGCCCCCGAGGGCATGGAGGTCACGACGGCCGAGTACAAGATCAACTTCCTGGCGGCTGCCGTGGGCCAACGGGTCGAGTGCGTGGGCAAGGTGGTCAAGTCAGGCCGCACCCTCACCATCACCCAGGCCGAGCTGACCGATGTGGCAGCCGATGGCAGCCGCAGGCTCTGCGGCCTGATGCAGGCCACCCTGGTGCGGGTGGCCCAGACTTACTGACCCGCCTGGATCGACCCCTTTCGACCCTTCACCCTGCCCGAGAGAGACACCATGAACCTGCCTGGCCTCAACTTCATGCTTGGCGACGACATCGACGCCCTGCGCGACGCCGTGCGCGACTTTGCCCAGGCCGAGATCGCGCCCCTGGCCGCACAGGCTGATCGCGACGACCAGTTCCCCATGCCCCTGTGGCGCAAGATGGGCGAGCTCGGCATCCTCGGCGTCACGGTAGAGGAAGAGTACGGCGGCGCTGGCATGGGCTATCTGGCACACATGATTGCGATGGAAGAGGTCTCACGCGCCTCGGCAGCCATCGGCCTGAGCTACGGCGCGCACTCCAACCTGTGCGTGAACCAGCTTCGCCGCAACGGCACCGAGGCGCAGAAGCGCAAGTACCTGCCCAAGCTGATCAGCGGCGAACACGTGGGGGCTCTGGCCATGAGCGAGCCGGGCGCAGGCTCCGACGTCATGGGCATGAAGCTCAAGGCAGAGGACAAGGGCGGCTACTACCTGCTCAATGGCAGCAAGATGTGGATCACCAACGGACCGGACGCGGACACCATGGTGGTCTATGGCAAGACCGAGCCCGAACTGGGCGCGCGTGGCGTGACGGCCTTCATCGTCGAGAAGGGCATGAAGGGCTTTGGCACTGCGCAGAAGCTCGACAAACTGGGCATGCGCGGCAGCCACACGGGCGAGATGGTGTTCCAGAACGTCGAGGTGCCGGCCGAGAACGTGCTGGGCGCCCTGAACGGCGGCGCCAAGGTGCTGATGAGCGGGCTGGACTATGAACGCGCGGTGCTGGCTGCCGGGCCCATTGGCATCATGCAAGCGGTGATGGACAACGTGGTGCCCTACATCCACGACCGCAAGCAGTTTGGCACCAGCATTGGCGAGTTCCAGCTCATCCAAGGCAAGGTGGCCGACATGTACACCACGCTCCAAGCCGCTCGGAGCTTTTGCTACCAAATTGGCAAAAACCTCGACGCGCTGGGCACCGAGCATGTGCGCCAGGTGCGCAAGGACTGCGCAGCCGTCATCCTCTGGTGCGCCGAAATGGCCACCAAGATGGCGGGCGACGGCATTCAAATCTTTGGCGGCAATGGCTACATCAACGACTACCCGCTGGGCCGCCTGTGGCGCGACGCCAAGCTGTACGAGATTGGCGCGGGTACCAGCGAGATCCGACGCATGCTGATCGGCCGCGAGCTGTTTGCCGAGACGATGTAAGCCCTAGCAGCCCAACCGTACGCACGCGCTGCCATGACCTTCCCCAAGCTGCTGTCGAGCCAGCACGCGTTTGACATTGCGCGCGCCTTGCTGGACGGCTTTGATAAGCACTACCGCTTGTTCCGCGACTCCGCGAAGCAGGCCAAGCGCTTGTTTGAACGGGCTGACTGGCCTGGCGTGCAGGCCCTCGCGCGCGAGCGGATCGGCTACTACGACCAGCGGGTGCGCGAGACGGTCGAGCTGCTCCAGGACGAATACGACGCCGAAAACCTGGGCGCAGAGGTATGGCAGCAGGTGAAGCTGCATTACATCGGCCTGCTGGTGGACCACCATCAGCCCGAGCTCGCAGAGACCTTCTTCAACTCGGTCACCACCAAGATCCTGCACCGCAGCTATTTCCAGAACGACTTCATCTTCGTGCGGCCCGCCGTCAGCACCGAATACATCGAGAACGACGAGCCTGCGGCCAAGCCCACCTACCGCGCCTACTACCCCGTGCAAGGCCACCTGCGCGCAGGTCTGGCCGTTCGCGACAGCCTGAAAGACACCTTCGCCCGGGTGGTGAACAACTTCCAGTTTGCGGTGGACTTTGAAGACCTCGACCGTGATCTGGCCTGCACCCTGCGAGCCCTGGACGAGCACCTGCAGCGCACCGAGGGAGCCTCACTGGGGCGTATCAAGCTGAGGCCAAACTTCCAGATCCAAGTGCTGTCCTCCGCCTTCTTCCGCAACAAGGCGGCCTACATCGTGGGCAAGCTGATCAACGGGTTCACCGAGACCCCTTTTGCACTGCCGGTGCTGCACGGCGCCAACGGCCTAGTGATCGACACCCTGCTGCTGGGCCAGGACGATCTGCTGCTGGTGTTCAGCTACACCCGTGCCTACTTCATGGTGGACATGGAGATTCCAGCGGCCTACGTACAGTTTCTGCGCAACCTGATGCCAGGCAAGCCGCGCAGCGAGTTCTACAACGCGCTGGGCCTGCAGAAGCAGGGTAAGAACGGCTTCTACCGCGACCTGCTGCACCACCTGCGCCACTCGAGCGACAAGTTCCGCATCTCGCCAGGCATCAAGGGCATGGTGATGCTGGTGTTCGATCTGCCCAGCTTTCCCTACGTGTTCAAGCTCATCAAGGACCCCGAGCACTATCCGCCGCAGAAGGACACGACGCGCGAGCTCATCAAGAGCAAGTACTACCTGGTCAAGCAGCACGACCGGGTAGGCCGCATGGCCGACTCGCTGGAGTACAGCGAAGTGGCCTTCCCGAAAGATCGCTTCGAGGAGGAGTTGATCGAGGAGCTCAAGACCTTTGTGCCCAGCCAGCTCGAGATCTCCGACCGCGACCGGGACGGCAACATCGAGGTGATCATCAAGCACTGCTACATCGAGCGACGCATGATCCCGCTCAACCTCTGGCTGCAGGATGCGTTCGAGGGCCTGCGCAGCACCGACGAGACAGAGCGGGCCGAGGCCCAGCGCCAACTTGAGCAGGGTGTCATCGGCTACGGAGACGCGATCAAGGACCTGATTGCCGCCAACATTTTTCCCGGTGACATGCTGTGGAAGAACTTCGGCGTCACCCGCCACGGCCGGGTGGTGTTCTACGACTACGACGAGATCGAGTACATCACCGACTGCAACTTCCGCCGGGTGCCACCGCCGCGCGACGAGGAGGACGAGATGTCTGGCGACGTGTGGTACTCCGTCGCACGCAATGACGTCTTTCCCGAGACCTTCGGCCCTTTCCTGCTGGGCAACCCGGCAGTCAAGGAGGTGTTCATGAAGCACCATGCCGACCTGCTGGACGCTGCCTACTGGCAGGCCCAGAAGGAACGCATTGCTGCGGGCCAACTGCCCAATGTGTTTCCCTACGAGCGCAGCAGGCGCTTCAAGCATCGCTACAGCGACCTGTTCTGCTGAACCCACTCTCTGTCTGCCACCCCTCTTCCAAAGGAGCCTTGTCATGAGCACCCAAGACCCGATCGTCATCACCTCGGCCGCGCGCACGCCCATTGGCGGCATGCTGGGCGACCTGTCCAGCCTGGCAGCGTGGGAATTGGGCGCGGTGGCGGTCCGGGCCGCCGTCGAGCGGGCCGGGCTGAAGGGTGAGCAGGTCGACGAGGTGCTGCTTGGCAATTGCCTGATGGCTGGCCAGGGCCAGGCCCCTGCACGTCAGGCGGTGCTGAAGGCGGGCCTGCCCCAAAGTGCTGGCGCAGTCACGCTGTCCAAGATGTGCGGCTCCGGCATGCGGGCCATGATGTTTGGCCACGACATGCTGGCCGCTGGCAGCGCGTCGGTGGTGGTGGCCGGCGGCATGGAGAGCATGACCAACGCTCCGCACCTGACGTTTGCCCGCAAAGGCGTGCGCTACGGCCAGGCCCCTCTGTACGACCACATGGCCATTGACGGGCTGGAGGACGCCTACGAGCGCGGCCGTCCCATGGGCTGGTTTGCCGAGAACTGTGTCGCCAAGTACAGCTTCAGCCGCGAGGCGCAGGACGCCTTTGCCATTGCCTCCACCGAGCGCAGCAAGAAGGCCAATGAAGACGGCTCCTTCGACTGGGAGATCGCGCCCGTCACCCTCGCGGGCAAGGCGGGTGACATCATCGTCAAGCATGACGAGCAGCCCTTCAAGGCCAAGCTGGACAAGATTCCGGGCTTGAAGCCCGCCTTCAAGAAGGACGGCACCATCACTGCGGCCAACGCCTCCAGCATCTCGGACGGGGCCGCCGCACTCACCCTGATGCGCCGCTCCACTGCCGAGAAGCTGGGCCTCACCCCGGTGGCCCTGATCCATGCCCATGCGGTGCATGCCCAGGCACCGGAATGGTTCACCACCGCCCCGGTGGGCGCCATCGACAAGGTGCTGGCCAAAACCGGCTGGGCAGCGAAGGACGTGGACCTCTGGGAAGTGAACGAGGCCTTTGCCGCGGTGACCATGGCCGCCATGGCCGAGCACAAGCTGGCGCATGAGATCGTCAACGTGCATGGCGGGGCCTGCGCCCTCGGGCACCCCATCGGCGCCAGCGGCGCGCGTATCGTCGTCACCCTGCTGGGCGCGCTGAGAAAGCGCGGCCTGAAGAAGGGCGTGGCGGCGCTGTGCATCGGTGGCGGCGAGGCGACCGCCATGGCACTGGAACTCGCCTGACGCTGCGAACCACCAGGATGTGAGATGCCGCCCGAGGTTGTCCGCGTGGGAGAAAGCTTTCAAACCGAGGCGGTGTTCTCGCTGGACAGCATCCGGGCGTTCGCAGCCAGTGTGGGAGATTTCAATCCACTCCACCACGATCTGGCGGCGGCGAAGGCCTCGCGCCATGGCGAGATCATCGCCAGCGGCACGCAGGCTGCCTCTGTGATGATGGCCGCCACCGCGACGCACTTCTCCAGGCCTTTTGTCGATGCAGGTGGCGCGAGCCATCCCCGGGTGCCGCTGGGGCTGGGGTTTGACCTGAAGATGAAGGCCCCGGTTTACGCCGACGACCCTGTCACCGTGGGCTGGCGCGTCACCGAGGTGCGCTGGCATGCGGCACTGCAGGGCTGGATCACGCGCCTGGAGGGCCAGGCCACCAGCCGACGCAGCGGCGTGGTGCTCGAAGGCAAGGGCACCTTGCTCGTCACGCCCACCCCACCTCAAGGAGATATCCGTGCTGCTGTCTGAAGATCACCGGGCGGTCCAAGAGGCGGTCCGCTCGTATGTGCAGGAGCAGATCGCCCCAAAGGCTGCGGCCTGGGACAAGACCCACCAGTTCCCGGCTGACGAACTGCGCGGCTTGGCGGCGCTGGGCTGCTTTGGCGTGGCGGTGCCTGCCGAGTTCGACGGGGCGGGGCTCGACTACCTGGCCCTGGCACTCATCATTGAAGAGATTGCGGCAGGCGACGGGGCCACCAGCACCATCATCAGTGTCACCAACTGCCCGGTGTGCAGCATCCTGATGGCCTGGGCCAACCCGGCGCAGAAAGAGCGCTGGCTCAAGCCCCTGGCGCGCGGCGAGATGCTGGGTGCTTTCTGTCTGACAGAGCCGCATGTCGGCTCGCAGGCAGATGGCCTGCGCACCACCGCCGTTCGTGACGGCGACCACTACGTGATCCACGGCGTCAAGCAGTTCATCACCAGCGGCAAGCATGGCGACGTGGCGATCGTGATGGCCGTCACCGACAGGGCAGCGGGCAAGAAGGGCATCAGCGCCTTCATCGTGCCCACCCGTACCCCTGGCTACACCGTGGCGCGCCTCGAAGACAAGCTGGGCCAGCACGCCAGCGATACCGCGCAGATCAGCTTCGATCAATGCCGCGTGCCCGCAGAGAACCTGCTGGGTGAAGAAGGGCAGGGGCTGAAGATTGCCCTGTCAGGCCTGGAGGGCGGACGCATTGGCATTGCCTCGCAGGCCGTGGGCATGGCCCGAGCGGCGTTCGAGGCCGCGCTGACATACGCGAAACAGCGCGAGGCTTTCGGCAAACCGATCTTTGAACATCAAGCCGTGGGCTTCAAGTTAAGCGAGATGGCGATGCAGATCGAGGCGGCTCGCCAGCTCATCTGGCACGCCGCCAGCCTGAAGGACGCTGGCCAGCCCTGCCTGAAAGAAGCGGCCATGGCCAAGCTGTTTGCCAGCGAGATGGCTGAACGGGTGTGCTCGGACGCGATCCAGCTACACGGCGGCTACGGCTATGTGAGCGACTTCCCGGTCGAGCGCATTTACCGCGACGTACGGGTGTGCCAGATCTACGAGGGCACCAGCGAGGTGCAGAAGATCCTGATCCAGCGGGCGCTGGCTTAACGCCGATGCCTCTGGGTGCGCCTGCCGTGCCCCAGCAGCTTCACACCGGATAGATCAGCGAGTTGAGGATCATCTCGGTGTCGTACACCACCACACGTTCCTTGAACTGAAGGCCCGAGTCGGTGCGAACGATCAGGTCGCGGTACTCACCCACCAGGTAGACCTCACTGGCCTGGCCCGGCTTGGTGCGAAACACCGCAAAGCTGGCACGGGCCCGCACGCTGTCGGCTGGGTCGTCGGCTCCTGCAGGCAGCAGGCGCGCCGGGCTCACCACATGCCGCTGGTAGTAGGGTCCGTGATACAGGGTATGGACCACGCCATACAGCCGGTCCTTCAGCATGCCTTTGCTCTCGTAGGCCATCAGCGCCAGCGGGAAGCCGCGGTCGGCGTTCTCTCGACTGGTCACCTTGTAGAGACAGTCTTCGGTGAAGCAATCAGCCCAGGCGTTGAAGGCATCGCTGCCCACTGGCGCATCCAGTGCAGCCGCATAGCCGGCGTTCAGGCGGTCCACCTCCAGATGCAGATGCAGCGCGTTCAGGTCGGCCGGGGTCATGGTGCCTGCCGTCACTTGCCCATCACCCGCCGCCAATAGGCGTACATCCCGCGAATGAGCGTCTCGGTCACCATGTGCTCGGTGGGGGCCACGTCGCGCCCGCCCAGCTCGCACACGGTCTCGCCACCCCAGCCGTGCTGGGCAAAGCCCTGCTGGCTGAACTCGATCACCTCGCCGTCGTCGGCACTCACAAAGCCTGCGGGGCCGAACAGGTTGGCCTGGCGCAAACGGCGGCGGGTCATCTCCTCGCTGTCGTCCTCAAACCCAAAGTGTGTCCAGACGAAGTCAAAGCTGCCCACGCCGGTCGGCACGATCTGGCGAGTCGACAGCGAGTTCACCTGCTGCTGCAGGATGACGCTGGGAAACAGGGTCATCATGGTGACTGTGGGGTTGTGGGTGATGCCGTCCACGGTGATAGGCCACCAGGGCTCGGGCACCACGTCGAGCAGACGGTCGTCGTTCAGCGCCATGTTGGCCTTGAAGCTGGTGACGCCCTGGGTGACGGCCTGCCCTGCGGCCGTGGCCGCACCACCCTGGTTGCGCTGCGAGATCATGATGGCGTGCTTGCCATCGGCGTCCATCACCATGCGGCTTTTCTGGTCGGCACGCCAGAGGCCGAAGGTGACGAACCAGGTGTGCAGCAGGCCCGGGTGGTACGGGTCCTTGATGTTCTCCATCATCAGCTTCCAGTTGCCAGGGATTCGCTGGCGGTTGATACCCAGCACCCGGAGCTTGCGGCCGTCGAACACCCGGTTGACCCAGGGCAGGATCTGCGGCCCCAGGTAGTCCTCCAAAGCAGGGGCACGCGGATCGAAGGTGGCAAAGACCAGACCATGGTGGACGGCCACCCGGCAACGGTTGAGGCCATGCGCCGAGAGTTCGAAGTCAGCAGGCATGCCGCCATGGGTGCAGGCCTGGCCAGCGGCATCGGTGTCCTTCACGCCGTCCTTGAACGGCAGGCCCGCCAGTTCGCCGTTGAGCTTGTAGGTCCACTGGTGATACGGGCACACGAAGCTGCGGGCGTTGCCCTGGGGTTGCTGGCAGAAGCGCACACCACGGTGGGCGCAGCGGTTCTCCAGTACGCGGATATCGGGCGCGCCAGCCGCGCGGTCCTTGGGCGACAGGCGGTCGCGCACCATGATGACGCTGCGCTCGCCCACCCAGCTGAGCTTGAAGTTGCCCACGTTCGGCACCTCTGCCTCCAGCCCCACATAGCTCCAGTGAGGGCCATAGAAGATGCGCTGCAGCTCTTCACGGTAGGTGTCGGGGTCGGTGTAGGCCCAGAAGGGCACGCGGCCTGATCCTGGCTCGCGCCAGACAGCTTGGCGGTGAAAGGCAACGGCTTGGTCCATACCGGTCTCCGGGCGCGCGGGCACTTCCTGGGTTTGGGTGAGACGGGACTCTAGCCTTGACAAGCCAGTTCCACCATCTATTGTCTGGGCAACAAACTATTCATTCGGTGAATGAAGCTCGATTCGCTAGACCTGAACCTGCTGCGGGCCTTTGACGCCGTGATCCGCGAAGGCCACGTGTCGAAGGCAGCGGAACGCCTGGGCCTGTCCCAGCCCGCCACGTCCAATGCCTTGCAGCGCCTTCGCCGCGCGACCGGCGACGACCTGTTCATACGGGCCGGGGCCCGAATGGTGCCGACCGCCTACGGGGAGCGACTGGCCCTGGCGGTCAGCCGGGCCTTTACCGAATTGATGCAGGCCACCGACACCCCGCTGACGTTCTCGCCCAGTTCGTCCCAGCGGGTGTTTACCGTGAGCATGAGCGATGTGGGTGAAGCGGTGTTCCTGCCGCCGCTGATCCGCTTCCTGTTGATTCATCAAGCAAACTGAGCCACGTTACACGTCCAATATTGAGCCACGGC
>CAZRRW010000035.1:13699-15736 GCA_964602505.1 uncultured Burkholderiaceae bacterium | reverse complement strand
ACCTGGGCCAGGGGCTGCCCTTCAAAGCTGATGCTGCCCTGTGTGGGGGTGTAGATGCGGCTGATCAGGTTGAAGACAGTGGTCTTGCCCGCGCCGTTGGGGCCAATCAGGGTGAACACCTCGCCGCGCTTGACGTCAAAGCTCACGTCATTGACGGCGACCACGCCGCCAAAGCGCACAGTCAGGTTGCGCGCCTGCAGCAGCAGGTCGTCCCGGGCCTCGGTGGGGGCGTTCATTTCAGCCGGTCCGATTTCTGGAAGGCCTTCTGCCGCTTGAACATGCCCTTGCGGTAGAAAGGGAACAATTGGAACCAGGTGCGGATCTTCAGCCAGCGCCCATACAGGCCCAGGGGTTCAAACAGCACAAAGCCGATCAGCACCAGGCCGTAGACCAGCCCCTGCAGGCCGGCGGCCTGGCCGATGACGGCGGGGAGGTAGTCTTTTCCCAGGGCAATGACCTGCGGCATGGTGATGAGGAAGATGGCCCCCAGAAAAGCGCCATGCACCGAGCCCAGCCCTCCGATGACGACCATGAGCAGCAGGTCGATGGACTGCACGATGCCGAACTGCTCGGGCGAGAGGAACTTGATCTGGTGGGCGTACAGCGCCCCGCCCACGCCGGCCAGAGCTGCGGACAGGGCAAAGGACAGGGTCTTGTAGCGGGCCAGGTTGATGCCCATGCTCTGCGCCGAGATCTCCGAGTCGCGGATGGCCACAAAGGCGCGGCCGGTCGGCGAGCGCAGCAGGTTCAGCACCGCCACCGTGCTGAGGACGGCCAGAAAGGCGCAGATGTAATAGAACTCGACATCGGTGTCGGCCTTCCAGCCGAAGATGTTGATGGCCTTGACATGCATGCCGGCATTGCCGCCCGTCACCGACTCCCAGCGGGCGAACACCTCTTCGACGATGAAGCCGAAGGCCAGGGTGGCAATGCCCAGGTAGATGCCCTTGACTCGCAAGGCGGGCAGGCCCACCACGATGCCCACCGCCGCTGACAGCACCGCCGCAAACAGCAGCGCCAGTGGAAAGGGCCAGCCCATGCCCACCAGCACCGCCTGGGTGTAGGCCCCCACGCCCAGGAAGGCGGCGTGGCCGATGGAGAACAGGCCAGTGAAGCCGGCCAGCAGCATGAGCCCGAGCCCCACGATGCCGTAGATGCACACGAAGGTGAGTTGCGACAGCCAGTAAGCCGGGGCCACGAAGGGGGCGGCCACCAGGGCCAGCATCAGCAGCGAATACCAGAACACGTGCCCGCCGTGCTTGGCCAGGCCGATGTCCTGTTCGTAGCTGGTCTTGAAGATGAAGCGCATCGCGGGCCCGGTATGTCGCGTCAGACCTTCTTGCGAAGGTTTTCACCGAAGAGTCCGTTGGGTTTGACCATCAGCATGACCAGCACCACCACGTAGGCGGCGATGTCCTTGAAGCCTTCAGGCAGGAAGAAGCCCGACAACGACTCGACCACGCCGATGATCAGGCCACCGACGATGGCCCCTGGCAGGCTGCCGAAGCCGCCCACCACCGCAGCGGGAAAGGCCTTGAGCCCGATAAAGCCCATGTTGGCATGCACGAAGGTGATGGGTGCCAGCAGCAGGCCGGCCACGGCGGCTACCGCAGCGGCCAGGCCCCAGACGATGCCATTGAGCTCGCGCACCGGGATGCCCATGTAGTAGGCGGCCAGCTGGTTCTGCGAGGACGCCTGCATGGCAATGCCCACGCTGGTGTAGCGGAACATCGCGTACAGCCCAGCGCACAGCACGGCGGTCGCGCCAATCACTACCAGCTGCTCCACGTTGAGCACCAGGGACCCCAGCGGAATGAGCATGCCTCGGTAGGGCACCTCCAGCGCGTGGGTCTCGGTGCCGATGCCCGGGATCATGGTGATGACGCCACGGGCCACATAGCCAATGCCGATGGTCAGCATGACGATGGAGAACGCGGGCTGGCCCAGGATGGGGCGGATCACCACCCGTTCGGCAAACATCCCGAAAAGGGCCATGGCCGCGATGGCGGACGGCACGGCCAACCAGAACGGAAACCC
>CAZRRW010000035.1:1821-13689 GCA_964602505.1 uncultured Burkholderiaceae bacterium | reverse complement strand
ATGCAGGCCAGCGCAGCAAACGCGCCGAGCATCATCAGGTCGCCCTGGGCGAAACTGACGGTCTCGGTGGCTTTGTAGATGAGGACAAAGCCCAGCGCGATCAGGCCGTAGATGCAGCCTTGCGCAACACCGCTGATCAGAACTTGAAGAACTTGCACCTGAGCCTGTGAGCTTGCCTACCAAGCAAATGCTTGGTAACGTCGACACCAAGCATTTGCTTGGTGCAACGCTTTGTCTTTGTAGCAGCCACTTCTAGACATGTCCTCAGGGAAAGTACGAGCAAAGACCCCGGCTCACGAAGGGGAAGGCCGCGAGCGCATCGTGGCAGTGGCCGCGCGACTGTTTCGCACCAAGGGCTTTGAGGGGACCACCGTTCGCGACATTGCCGCAGCGGCCAAGATGCAGTCGGGCAGCCCCTTCTATCACTTCAGCTCGAAGCTCGACATCCTCGAGGCGGTGATGGCCACCGGCTTGCGGCAGGGCCTGGAGGCCATGCGCGAGGCGCTGGCCAGCAGCGACGATGCGGTGCAGCAGTTCCGGGCTCTGGTGCGTGGCCACCTGCAGACGGTGCACGGGGCCAACAGCGACTTCATCCCCGTGCTGCTGTACGAATGGCGCTCGTTGCCAGCGGCCCAGCGTCGGCGCATCATCGCCTTCAAGGACGAGTACGACCGCGGCTGGCAGGGCGTGGTGGACCGCCTGGTGGCCGAGGGCCGCCTGAGTGGCGAACCCAAGATGGCCCGGCTGCTGATCCTGAGCGCCATCAATTTCACCGTGATGTGGTTTCGCCGCGGTGGCGCTGACACGCTGGATACCCTGACCGATCACATCCTGGGCCTGCTGCTGCGCGAGCCGGCAGGGCGGCGCAGCCGCGGCACCCCCAAGGCGGTGTTGGCATGAAGACGCTGCGCGTCGGGGCGGGCCTGGGTTTCTACGGTGACTCGTGGGAGCCTGTTCGCGCGTCCATCGAGCGCGGGGAGGTCGACTACATCTGCAGCGACCACCTGGCCGAGCTGACGCTGGCCATCTTGCAGAAGGACCGGCTGCGCGACCCGAGTCAGGGCTTCACCCGCGACTTGGTGCCCATGCTCAGCAGCCTGTGGCCCTTGTGCGAGAAGCGCCGAGCAGCCACTGGACGGCGGGTGCGCTTTGTGTTGAATGCGGGCGGGCTGAACCCCCTGGGCGCTCGCGATGCGCTGCTGTCGGCGTTCGCGGCGAAGGGCTGGGCCGCCAACGTGGCCGTGGTCACGGGCGACGCGATCGATGCGCGCATCGACGAGCTGCGCGCATCGGGCTGCCCGTTGGCCCACCTGGACACGGGCGCCGACATCGCCACGGTGCGAGACCGCCTTGTCTTCGCCAACGCCTACCTGGGAGCCGGCCCGATCGTGCAGGCCCTGGCCGCCGATGCCGATATCGTGATCACCGGCCGCGTGGCCGATGCAGCGCTGTTTCTGGCGCCCCTGGTGCACGAGTTCGGCTGGCCGCTGGCCGATGCCACGTCGCCAGCTGCGCTGAACCGGCTGGCCCAGGGCCTGGTGGTGGGGCATCTGCTGGAATGCTCGGGCCAAGGCAGTGGCGGCAATTTCGGCAGTGCCGGGGCCTGGGCGCAGGTGCCCGATCTCAACCACATCGGCTATCCGATCGCTGAAGTCGCCGAGGATGGCAGCGCCGTCATCACCAAGGCTCCAGGCACTGGCGGGCGGGTGAGCTTTGACACGGTGCGTCAGCAACTGCTGTACGAGGTGCACGACCCGAGGCGCTACATCTCCCCCGACGTGGTGCTGGACATGGGCGAGTTGCAGCTGGATGACCTGGGCGGCGACCGGGTCCGGGTGACTGGGGCGCTGGGTCACGCCAGGCCAGCGCAGCTCAAGGTGGTGGCGGGCTACGAAGACGGCTGGGCCGGCAGCTGTGTGGTGGGCTTCTGCTGGCCCGACGCCCTGGCCAAGGCGCGTGCGGTCGAGGCACAGGTGCGCCAGACCCTGGCCGAGCGGCGGCTGCCCATCGGCGAGATTCGCACGGAGTTCCTGGGCCACGACACGTTTCTGGGCCCGCACGCAAGGCCGCTGGATGAAGACGCCAACGAGGTCTGGCTGCGCATGGCCGTGCGTTGTGCCGACAAGCGGGTGGCCGAGGCCTTTCCCCGCCTGTTCCCCTGGATGGCCCTGTCCGGGCCGCCCTACATGGGTGGGTTTCATGGCGTCACGGCGCCGAGCCAGTTGCTGGGCCTGTGGCCTACCCTGGTGGCGCGCGACCTCATCGAGGGCGCGGTGCGTGTGGATGTTCAGCAGGTTCCGTCGAGCCCGGGACAGGGCGTGGGGCAGGGCGCATGACCGCCGTAGGCCAAGCCAATGTCATCCGGCTGGCGGAGTTGGCGCATGCCCGCAGCGGCGACAAGGCCGACCGCGCCGACATCGGCCTGTTTGCCTGGACGGCCGAGGGCTATGCCTGGCTGGCTCAGGAAGTCACTGCCGAACGGGTGGCACAACACTTCGCGCATCTGGCCCGCGATGGGGTGCCGTTCTCGGTAGACCGTCACGAGCTGCCCAACTTGTGGGCGCTCAAGTTCGTGCTGAACGGCGCACTAGACGGCGGGGCGGCGCGCAGCCTGCGCAGCGACAACCTCGGCAAAACCATTGGGGCCCAGTTACTCCGGATGGCCGTGCCATCACCCGGCATGGCCCTAGAACGGATGCGAGCGCCCGCTCACCGCTGAATCCGCACGAACGTCAGCTTTCTGCGGCGTGAAGCCTGCGAAGGCAGGGACGCAGCGTGTCTGCTGCACTGGCTTTGCTTGGCTGATTGCGGTAAACTATGGTTTTGCGGTCGCTCATTCAGGAAGTTCCAACACCATGAATCAACCGAGGATTTCCGCAGACGGTTTGCGCTACAAGCCCGCCGACAAGGCGCCAGGCTCACCGTTCGGCAAGTACAACACCGAATCCGTGCGTAGCTGCTTCCTGTGCAGCGAACACAAGCCCATTCAGCAGGGCGTGTTCAAGCGGCTGCTGGGCAAGTCGCAGTTCGTCTGCAACGTGTGCCTGGAAGCGCGCGCCAAGAAGAAGGCTGAGTCCACCACGGCCTGAGCATCGGTTGACCCAGCCAGACGGGCTCCACACGGAGCCCGTTTGCTTTGGTGGCTTCCGTTGAGGCGTCAGTCCTTCTTCAACCTGCTGTTGCCCTGGCCCGACCCATGAGCAAAGCCTTCACCCGCGAGCAAGACGCGGAGGCCGATGACGACGACTTGGGCGCACCTGCTGCTGCGCCTGTTGCCGCCAAGAACTACCTCACGCCCGAGGGGTATGCCCGGCTGCGTGCTGAACTGCTGCACCTGATGGATGAAGAGCGTCCCAAACTGGTCGAGGTGGTGCACTGGGCGGCGTCGAATGGCGACAGGTCCGAGAACGGCGACTACCTCTACGGCAAGAAGCGCCTGCGCGAGATCGACCGCCGCATCCGTTTCCTCACCAAGCGCCTGGAGGTGGCCGAGGTGGTAGACGCCTCGGTGCACCACGGAGGCGACCAGGTCTTCTTTGGCGCGATCGTGACGGTCGAAGATGCCGAGGGGCGCGAGCAGACGGTGCGCATCGTGGGGGTGGACGAGGCCGAGTCGCTGAAAGGGGACATCAGCTGGGTGTCACCCCTGGCCCAGGCGTTGCTGAAGGCCCATGTGGGCGATGAGGTGGGCCTGCGCAGCCCCCAGGGGCAGCAGCAGCTCAGCGTGGTGGCGGTGCAATACCCCGCGCCGGGCCAGCCGAACACGACTCAGGCGCCAGGCTAGGCCCTGCTTTCCACCCGCTCGGCGCTCACCACCACCGGGCGGCGTATCAGGTTGCGAAGCAATTCGGACAGATGGGTGGCGTCGCGCACACTGGCGATGAAGCGATTGGCCACCGTGTGGTGCTCGCGCTCCTTGCCCATTTCGATGTTGACGATGTCGGCCTCTGACTGGGCGAAGGCCTGGGCCACCTCGGCCAAGGCGCCCTTCTGGTTGGTCACCACCACCGAGATGGCGCATTCAAACGGCCGGCTGGGCTCCTCGCTCCACTCCACCTCGATGAAGTGCTCGCTGTCCTTGCGCAGCAGCTTGGCCCCCACCGGGCAGACTTGTCGGTGCACCACCAGGCCCTCGCCGCGGCCCAGGTAGGCGTGAATGGCATCGCCGGGCACAGGGCGGCAGCACGGTGCGTAGCTGACTGAGGCCCCCTCGCTGCCGTCCAGGGCCACCACCCCATGGCTGGCGTGCTCGCTGTCTGCCGAGAAGCGTGAAATGCTCAGCAGCACGGCGTCGGGCCGCACCCCCGTCTCGGCCAGCAGCTGTGCCAAGCGGCGCGCCACCAGGCTGGGAATGCGCTTGCCCAGGCCCAGATCCATCAGCAGTTCGGCACGATTGCGGTTGCCTGTCCAGCGCGTCAGCTTGTCCCACAGGCTCTTGCCCTCGCCAGTGGCGGCAGGCAGGTCCCGCATGCCTTCGGCGCGCATGGCCTGGGCGAGCAGCCTTTCGCCCAGTGCCTGAGACTCCTGCTGCGCCATGCTTTTCAGGTGATGGCGGATGCGGCTTCGGGCGCGGCCGGTGCGCACGAAGTTGAGCCAGTCGGGGTTGGGGCTGGACACCGGCGCGGTGATGACTTCCACCACGTCGCCGCTTTGCAAGGTGCGCTTCAGCGGCACCTGCTCGCCGTTGACCTTGGCGGCCACCGCCCGGCTGCCCACGTCGGAGTGGATGGCATAGGCGAAGTCCACCACCGTGGCCCCGCGCGGCAGGGACAGGATGCGTGACTTGGGCGTGAACACGTAGATCGCATCGGGGAACAAGTCCACCTTGACGTGTTCCAGAAACTCGGCCGAATCGCGGGTTTCGTGCTGGATATCGAGCAGGCTCTTCAGCCACCTGGCGCTGGTGCGCTGCGCCTCTGCGGCGCTCGCGTCCACGTTGGCCTCGGCCTCCGGAGCCTTGTAGACCCAGTGGGCCGCCACGCCAGACTCGGCCACCTGGTCCATCTCTGCCGTGCGGATCTGGAACTCAATGGCTACCGAGGTGGGCCCCACCAAGGTGGTGTGCAGCGACTGGTAGCCGTTGGCCTTGGGAATGGCGATGTAGTCCTTGAACCGCCCGGGCAGCGGCTTGTAGAGCTGGTGCAGCACACCCAGTGCCACATAGCAGTCGGTCAGGGTGCTGGTGACGATGCGAAAACCAAAGATGTCGTTGACCTGGGCAAAGCTGAGGTGCTTGTCCTGCATCTTGCGATATAGCGAGAACAGGGTCTTCTCCCGCCCGGTGATGCGCACGTCAATGCCCTGGCCAGCCAGGGCGTGCTGCACATCGGTCTCGATGCGCCCCACCAGGTTGCGCCGCTGGCCGCGCGCCTTGGTGAGGGCCTTGCGCAAGGTTTCATAACGCCAAGGCTGGCTGTGGCGGAAGGCCAGGTCCTGCAGTTCGCGGTAGCAGGCGTTGAGGCCGAGCCGGTGGGCGATCGGCGCGTAGATGTCCATGGTTTCGCCCGCAATCCTTGCCCACTTGGTGCGAGGCACATCACCCAGCGTGCGCATGTTGTGCAGCCGGTCGGCCAGCTTGATCAGGATGACGCGCACGTCGCGGGCCATGGCCAGCAGCATCTTGCGAAAGCTCTCGGCCTGCGACTCTTCGCGTGAGGAGAACTGCAGCTTGTCCAGCTTGGTCAGGCCGTCCACCAGCTCGGCCGTGGGCGCGCCAAAGCGCTCGATCAGCTCCGCCTTGTCGACGCCGCAATCCTCCATGGCGTCGTGCAGCAACGCGGCCATGATGGCCTGCGCGTCCAGCCGCCATTCGCCGCACAGGGCTGCCACCGCAATGGGGTGGGTGATGTAGGGGTCACCGCTGGACCGGAACTGACCGAGATGTGCCTCATCGGCAAACCGGTAGGCGGCCTTGACGCGGTTCAGGTCGCCCGGATCCAGGTAGGCCAGGCGCTCCAGCAACGCCGCAAAGGACGACGCGACCGCGCGGGCCTGTGCCGCCGCGACGGACGCAGCGGTCTCGCCAAGCTGGGCGTTGCGTTTGGGGGCGGTGGTGGTGGGCGCGACGAAGGTGGTCACGCCTTGATCCTAGCGGCTCATGCCGCAGGCTTCAGGGGCTGGGTTTGCCTGCCCTCTCGGGCAGGCGGGGTTCACATGCCCACGCGCTTGAGCATTTCAATGCCGACCTTGCCCTCGGCGACTTCGCGCAGCGCCGTGACGCCTGGCTTGTTCTTCGACTCGACCTTGGCCGCGTGGCCCTGGCTCAGCATGCGGGCCCGGTAGGTGGCGGCCAGCACCAGCTGGAAGCGGTTGGGGATCTTCTGCAGGCAGTCTTCGACGGTGATGCGGGCCATGGTGGGTGTCCTGTGATCGGTGTGCGGCGGCGGGTCTAGGGGGCGGGCTTGGCGAGGTCGGCAAACACGTCCGGGTGGAGTGCTTGCTGGCAGGCCTGCAGCAGGCGCTGCGAGTGAATGATGGATTTTAGGTCAAACACTGCCCGCTCGAAGCTGTCGTTGATGATGACGTAGCGGAAGTGCCCCACCTGGGCGATCTCGTCCCGGGCGTTGGCCAGCCGCTGGGCGATCACCTCGGGCGCGTCTTCGCCCCGGCGCTCCAAGCGGGCGCGCAGCTCCTCCCAGCTGGGGGGCAGCACAAAGATCAGCACCGCATCCGGGAACAGGCGCTGTATCTGCACCGCGCCCTGCCAGTCGATCTCCAGCAGGATGTCCTGGCCTGCGGCCAGCTTGCCGGTGATGCCTGCCCTGGATGTGCCGTAGCGATGGCCATGCACCTCGGCCCACTCAAAGAACTCGCCCGCCTCCACCATGCGGGAGAACTCGTCCGGCGAGACAAACCAGTACTCGCGCCCGTTCTTGTCCTGCCCTCGCGGGGCGCGGGTGGTGTGAGACACGGACACGCCCAGCTTGGCGTCCATCTCCAGCAGCGCCTTGACCAGGCTGGACTTGCCGGCGCCGCTGGGGGCCGCCACCACGAACAGGTGGCCCTGCGGCTGGGTTCCGGTGGAGGGTTGGGTCGTGCTCATTCGATGTTCTGCACCTGCTCTCGCATCTGTTCGACCTGGACTTTCATGTCCACACTCAGCCTCGTGAGCGCCAGACTGGCCGATTTTGACCCCAGGGTGTTGACTTCGCGGTGCAGCTCCTGGATCAGGAAGTCCAGCCGCTTGCCGACCTCGCCGCCCTTGGCCAGCAGCTGCTCGATCTCGTCCAGATGCGAACGCAGGCGCGCCAACTCCTCAGCCACGTCCACGCGAATCGAAAACGCCGCCACCTCGGCCACCGCCCGCTCCTGCGCGGTCTGGGCCGACACCGCGGCCCCGCCGTCCACCAGGGCCAGGGCCTCGCGCCAGCGCGCCAGGAAACGCTCGCGTTGCACGTCGATGCTTTGCGCCACCAACGGCTCCGCCTGCTGCGCCAGGGCGCGAAGGGTTCCCAGGCACTGATGCAAGGCTTGCGCAAGCCGCATGCCCTCGCTGGCGCGGGCCGTCTGCAAGGCCGTCAGCAGTTGCTCCAGCAGCGCGTCGAGTTCGCTGGCTTCGGGCCAGGCCGTGCTGGCCGGTTCGGCGGCCAGGCGCAGCACCTCGAACACGCCCAGTGGCTGAGCGTCGGGCACGGCGGCGCGCACAGCGGCCTGGGCAGCCGCCAAGCGTGCCAATTCGGATGCATCGGGCACCCAGCCCGCTGGGCGGCCAGCAGTGTCAGCCGCCCGGGCCAGTCGAAACTCCACCTTGCCCCGGCGCAACTTGGCAGCCACCATTTGGCGCCAGCGCCCCTCGTGCGACCGCAATTCGTCCGGGAGTTTGAAACTGAGGTCGAGGAAGCGATTGTTGACGCTGCGAACCTCGGCCAGCAACTGGGGCGCCGACCCATTTTGCGAAGCCGCCGATGAAGCCAATTGGGCACTGGCATAGCCAGTCATGCTGTACACTGGCATGAGCCGTCGCAACGAGTTCTTTCAGGTTCTCAGGAGATTATGGCAAAGCAAAAGCCATCGCCCTTGCCGCCTGACACAGTGATCGGCGGATACCGTGTTGTGCGGAAGATTTCCAGCGGCGGTTTTGGGGTGGTCTACCTCGCAGTAGACCCGGATGGTCAGCAAGTGGCCGTCAAGGAGTATCTGCCCTCCTCGCTGGCCGACCGCTCGCCGGGTGAACTGTCCCCGCGCGTGCCATCTGACAAGCTGTCGCTGTACCGGCTGGGCCTCAAGAGCTTTTTCGAGGAAGGCCGCTCGTTGGCGCAGATTTCGCACCAGTCGGTGGTGTCCGTGCTCAACTTCTTTCGCGAGAACGACACCGTGTACATGGTCATGAACTACCTGGAAGGCGCGACCCTGCAGGAGTTCATCATCACCGCCCGCGAGCTGAAGAAGGAAAAGGTCTTTCGCGAGTCGACCATCCGCTCGCTGTACGACGAGATCCTGCGCGGGCTGCGCATCGTGCACCAGCACAAGATGCTGCACCTGGACATCAAGCCAGCCAACATCTTCATCACTGATGACAACAAGGCCGTGATGATCGACTTTGGCGCCGCGCGCGAAGTGCTCAGCAAAGAGGGCAACTTCATCCGCCCGATGTACACCCCTGGCTTTGCCGCGCCTGAGATGTACCGGCGTGATTCGTCGATGGGGCCGTGGACCGACATCTACGCCATTGGTGCCTGCATCTACGCGTCCATGCAGGGCTTCCCGCCCAACGATGCGCCGCAGCGTCTGGAGAAGGACCGCCTGTCGCTGTCTCTGTCTCGTCTGCGCGGTGTCTATTCCGACAACCTCATCGAGGTGGTGGAGTGGTGCATGTCGCTCGACCCCCTGGCCAGGCCGCAGTCTGTGTTTGCCTTGCAGAAAGAGCTGGGCCGCGAAACCGAACGCCGCTACACCAAGCTGTCGCTTACCGAGAAGATGCGCCTGCAGGTGGATTCGCTCATCACAGACAAAGCTGGCAAGCCAGCGGGTGCGGCGGCGCGATGAAGTTCTCGGTCTTCCAGGTCAGCCGCCGCGGTGGCCGCGAAAAAAACGAAGACCGCATGGGCTACTGCTACACGCGGGAGTCCTGCCTCATGGCCCTGGCTGACGGCATGGGCGGCCACCCGGAAGGCGAGGTGGCCTCGCAACTGGCGCTTCAAACCATGGCGGCGCTGTTCCAGCGAGACGCCAAACCGCAGCTGCGCGACCCGCTCGAATTCCTCACCCAGGCTGTCATGGCAGCTCACCACCAGATCCTCCGCTACGCCAGCGACAAGGGGCTGCTGGACTCGCCACGCACGACCATCGTGGCCTGTGTCGTGCAGAACGGCTGTGCCTACTGGGTTCACTGCGGGGACTCGCGGCTTTACTTCGTGCGCGGCGAAGCCCTGGTGACCCGCACACGCGATCACTCCTACCTGGAGCGGCAGTCCAACGGCAGCGGGCAAGTGGTGCCCCTGCCCACCCAGAAGATGGTCAGCCGCAACGTCCTGTTTACCTGCCTGGGCAGCCCCAGCAGGCCCGTGGTGGACGCCATGGGGCCGGTGCCGCTCAGCCAGGGAGACCGCCTCCTGCTGTGCTCAGACGGGCTTTGGGGCGCGCTGGACGACGACACCATCGTGGCCGCGCTGGCCCACGCACCGGTGCATGATGCCGTGCCCGAGCTGGTGGAGCAGGCGCTGCGCGTGGCTGGGGGCAGCAGCGACAACGTCACCGTCATCGCCATGGACTGGGAAACCCCGGACGACTTCGACTCCACCCGCAGCGGCATCTCTACCGAGTTGATCCGCGACGAGGTGTTTTCCTCCACCATCCAGGCGGGCGTGCTGGGCACAGCAGTGGACGACCTGGACGATGAGGCGATCGAGCGTTCGATCGCCGAGATCAACGAAGCCATTCGCCGCACCGCGGCCAAGATCAGATCATGACCCAGAGAACCGATGGGCGCGCGGCCAACCAGCTGCGCGCGGTAAACCTTGTGCGCGGCTACACCAAACATGCCGAGGGTTCCGTGCTGGTCAGCTTTGGCGACACCAAGGTGCTGTGCACCGCCTCGGTGGAGGAGAAGGTGCCTCCGCACAAGCGCGGCAGCGGCGAAGGCTGGGTGACGGCCGAATACGGCATGCTGCCGCGCGCCACCCACACCCGGGGCGACCGCGAGGCCGCCAAAGGCAAGCAAAGCGGCCGCACGCAGGAGATCCAACGCCTCATCGGCCGATCAATGCGCGCGGTGTTTGACCTGAAGGCGCTGGGCGAGCGCACCATCTCGCTCGACTGCGACGTGCTGCAGGCCGACGGCGGCACCCGTACCGCCGCCATCACCGGTGCCTTTGTGGCTGCGCAAGACGCGGTGAACCAGCTGCTGGCCCAGGGCAAGCTGGCGGCCAGCCCCATCCGCGAGGCGGTGGCCGCGGTGTCGGTGGGCGTGGTGGGCGGCGTGCCCATGCTGGACCTCTGCTACACCGAAGACTCGGCCTGCGACACCGACATGAACGTCGTGATGACCGCCTCGGGCCACTTTGTGGAAGTGCAGGGCACCGCCGAGGGCGCGGCCTTCAGCCGGGCCGAGATGAACGCCCTGCTCGACCTGGCCGCCAAGGGCATTGCCGAGCTGGTGGCCGCGCAGCGCGCTGCTCTGGCATCACCCCTGGGCTGACCCCGCCACCCTGGCGCCCCTTCAAGAGCCCCCAATGACCGAGCGGCGCCTGGTGCTGGCTTCCAACAACGCCGGCAAGCTGGCCGAGTTGCTGCCCCTGTTTGCGCCCCTGGGCTACACCCTGGTGACCCAGGGATCACTGGGCATCCCAGAGGCGGCCGAACCGCACTACACCTTTATTGAAAACGCCCTGGCCAAGGCGCGCCACGCCAGCGCGGCCAGCGGCCTGCCCGCCGTGGCCGACGACGCGGGCCTGTGTGTGGAGGCCTTCAACGGCGAGCCCGGCGTGGACACCGCCTACTACGCCACCCGCTTTGGCCTGCCCAAGGGGGATGCCAACAACGTGAAGGTGCTGCTGGAGCAACTGGCCGCCCTGGGGCCGCAAGCCAACCGCCGCGCGGCGCTGGTGAGCACCCTGGTGGCCGTGCGCCACCCGCAAGACCCAGAGCCCCTGGTAGCCGTGGGCCGCGCCGCGGGCCTGGTGGCCCCGCAGCCCGTGGGCGAGCAGGGCTTTGGCTTCGACCCGGTCATGTTCATCCCCGAACTGGGCTGCACCTTTGCCCAGCTCAGCCCCGAGGTGAAAAACCAGCACAGCCACCGTGGCAAGGCATCGCGCGAGATGGTGCGCCTGATGCAAGAGCGGTGGGTGTGATCCCGCTGACCGCGGGGGCTGCCGACGTTGCAGCCGTGACGCCGCGCGCCTCGTTCGACATCACCGACCTGATGCGCCCCGGCACGCTGCGCCTGAGCAGCCTGCCGCCCCTGTCGCTCTATGTGCACCTGCCCTGGTGCCTGAAGAAGTGCCCCTATTGCGACTTCAACTCACACGAGTGGAAAGGTGAAAGCGCCACCAGCAGCCTGCCCGAACAGCGCTACCTCGACGCGCTGGTGGCCGACCTAGACGCCAGCCTGCCGCTGGTGTGGGGCCGTAGCGTTCAGACCATCTTTATCGGCGGCGGCACGCCCAGCTTGTTCAGCCCAGCGGCCATTGAGCGCTTGTTGTCGGAGGTGCGTGCCCGCCTCAAGCTGGCGGCCGACGCTGAAATCACACTCGAAGCCAACCCCGGCACCTTTGAGCGCGACCGCTTTCGCGCCTTTCGCGCGGCGGGTGTGACCCGGCTTTCCATTGGGGTGCAAAGCTTCAACGACGCGCACCTGCAGGCCCTGGGCCGGGTGCACAACGCCGCCCAAGCCCGCGCCGCCGTGGCTGAAGCGGCCGAGGTGTTTGACAC
>CAZRRW010000035.1:0-1806 GCA_964602505.1 uncultured Burkholderiaceae bacterium | reverse complement strand
AACCTCGATTTGATGTACGCCCTGCCGGGCCAGACCTTGGCCCACCTGCGGCAAGACCTGGCCACCGCGCTGTCCTTCAAGCCACCGCACCTGAGCGTGTACCACCTCACGCTGGAGCCCAACACCGTCTTCGCCAGCCGCCCGCCAGCGGGCCTGCCCGACGATGACACGGCTTACGACATGCTGGATGTCATCACCGAGGCCACGGCCAGCGCAGGCCTGCAGCGATACGAGGTGTCCGCCTTTGCCAAGCCGGGCCACGCCTGCCAGCACAACGCCAACTACTGGGACTTTGGCGACTACTTGGGCATTGGCGCTGGTGCGCACGGCAAGCTGAGCTTTGCGCACCGGGTGCTGCGCCAGGTGCGCTGGCGCGACCCGGCGGGCTACATGCAGCGCGCCTTGTCGGCCGAGCCGCTGGCCTGCGTGAGCCAGCACACTGAAGTGCCGCGTGCTGACCTGCCCTTTGAGTTCATGCTCAACGCCCTGCGCCTTGTCGAAGGCTTTGCACTGCAAGACTTTGCCGAGCGCACCGGCTTGCCCCTTAGCGCCATCGAGCCAGGCTTGCGTGCGGCCGAGGCCAAGGGCCTGCTGCAGCGCGACTTTGCGCGGGTGAAGCCCACGGCCAAGGGGCTGGACTTTCTGAGTGACCTGCAACAACTGTTTTTGCCGGAGAGCGCATGACGCCACCTGCCCAGCGCGAGTTTGACTTGGTGCTCTACGGCGCCAGTGGTTTTGTGGGCCGCCAAACCGTGGCCTACCTGGCCCGCCATGCGGCCCAACACCCGCGCGCCAAGCTGCGCTGGGCCCTGGCGGGGCGCAACGCGGCCAAGCTGGCTGAAGTGGCGGCTATGGCGGGTGTGCCCGATCAAGCCCTCATCGTGGCAGACGCGCAAGACGCCGCCGCCCTGGGCGCGCTGGCCGCGCGCAGCCGGGTGGTGCTGTCCAGCGCGGGGCCGTTTGCCCTGTATGGCAGTGGCCTGGTGGCGGCCTGCGTGGCGGCGGGCACCCACTATGCCGACATCACCGGCGAAACGCCCTGGGTGCGCGGCCTCATTGACCAGCACCACGCCCAGGCAGCGCGCCGGGGCACCCGCATCGTGCCGGGCTGCGGGTTTGACTCGGTGCCCAGCGACATCGGCACCTGGCTGCTGGCGCAAGAGGCGTTGCAGCGCTTTGGCGAGCCGCTGGTGTCGGTGAAGGCGGCGTTCAGCATGAAGGGCGGGCTCAATGGCGGCACGCTCGCGTCGGCCCCGAACATGTACGAGCGGGGCGAAGACGCCACCTTCATGCAGCCCTTTCTGCTCAACCCCAAAGGCACGGTGCCTGCGCACGCCAGCGAGCATGACGACCCGCTCTCCCCGGTGCGCGACACCGACTTTGCCGCCTGGCTGGGCCCCTTTGTCATGGGGCCCATCAACACCCGCGTGGTGCGCCGCAGCGTGGGCCTGCTGGCCGGGGCTGACCCGGCCTATGTGGCCTCGCCCAGCTACCAGGAGTTCATGCGCTTTGGGCGCGGCCCGGCGGCGGCGGCCACTGCGGCCGCGTTTGCCAGCGCCATGTTGAGTGGCCGCACCAGCATGAAGCTGGGGCTGGTGCGCCGCGTGGCGGGCATGCTGGTGCCCAAGCCGGGGCAGGTGACCTGCCCCCCTGTAGCCGTACCGTCTTGAAGTTCGTGAAGTCCGTCAACCCTTTGGAGAATGACGGACATGAAGAAGAGCAGATTCAGCGAGGAACAGATCATCGGGTTCCCTAAGGAACCTCTGCACAAATCCGCGTAAACGCTCTTTGCTTGTAGATGTGCGA
>CAZRRW010000034.1:0-15778 GCA_964602505.1 uncultured Burkholderiaceae bacterium | reverse complement strand
CAGGCCACCCACGTTGTGGTGGCTCTTGATGGTGACGGCCTTCTTGCTCTTGGCACCACCGCTTTCAATGACATCCGGATAGATGGTGCCTTGGGCGAGGAAGGTCGCTCCCTTGTGGCCGGCAGTTCCCGCTTTCAGCTTCGCCGCTTCTGCCTTGAACACGTCCACGAATAAGCCACCAATCATCTTGCGCTTGGCTTCTGGGTCGCTCACACCCGCCAGCTTGCCCAGGAACAGCTCGCTTGCGTCCACGCGGATCACCTTCGCGTGCAGCTTGCCGGCAAACATCTCCATCACCACGTCGCCCTCGTTCAGGCGCAGAAGGCCGTGGTCCACAAACACACAGGTGAGTTGGTCGCCGATGGCCCGGTGGATGAGCGCGGCCGCGACTGACGAGTCCACCCCGCCAGAAAGACCGAGGATCACTTCTTCATCCCCCACCTGCGCCTTGATCGCTGCCACCGCCTCGGCCACGTGGTCGCGCATCACCCAGTCTGGCTTGGCACCGCAGATGCCCAGCGCAAAGCGCTCCAGCATCGCCCTGCCCTGCACCGTGTGCGTCACCTCAGGGTGGAACTGCACGGCGTAGAAGCCGCGGGCTTCGTCGGCCATGCCGGCAATCGGGCAGCTGTCGGTGCTGGCCATGAGCTTGAAGCCCGGTGGCAGCTCGGTCACCTTGTCGCCGTGGCTCATCCACACCTTGAGCATGCCGTGGCCTTCGGGCGTGGTGAAGTCAGAAATGCCGTCCAGCAGCCGGGTGTGCCCGCGGGCACGCACCTCGGCATAGCCAAACTCGCGCTTGTGGCCGCCCTCCACCTTGCCGCCGAGCTGTTGGGCCATGGTCTGCATGCCATAGCAGATGCCCAGCACCGGCACGCCGAGGCCGAACACCGCGCCAGGCGCGCGGTCGGTGCTTTCTTCGTACACGCTGGCGTGGCTGCCCGACAGCACCACGCCCCTCAGGGTGCCATCTGCGGCGAAGCCGCGAACGAAGTCGTCGGACACGTCGCAGGGGTGCACCTCGCAGTAGACATGCGCCTCGCGGATGCGGCGGGCTATCAGCTGGGTGACCTGGGAGCCGAAGTCAAGGATGAGGATCTTGTCGTGCGTCATGGCTTGGGCGGACAGTCCACCCCATCGGTCGTCGGTCAGTCTGCCCTGTAGTTGGGCGCTTCCTTGGTGATCTGGACATCGTGGACATGGCTTTCGCGGATGCCCGCGGTGGTGATCTCCACGAACTCGGCCTTGCTGCGCATCTCGTCGACTGTGGCGCAGCCGCAGTAGCCCATGCTGGCACGCAGCCCGCCAGCCATCTGGAAGATGATGCTGACCACCGAGCCCTTGTAGGGTACGCGCCCCTCAATGCCCTCGGGCACCAGCTTGTCGGCGTTGGGGTTGGCCCCCGAGTTGTCCTGGAAGTAGCGGTCAGCGCTGCCAGCCTGCATGGCGCCAATCGAGCCCATGCCGCGGTAGCTCTTGTAGCTGCGCCCCTGGAACAGCACCACCTCGCCGGGTGATTCTTCTGTGCCGGCGAACATGCCGCCCATCATCACCGTGCCTGCCCCCGCCGCGATGGCCTTGGCCACGTCGCCGCTGTATCGGATGCCGCCGTCGGCGATCAGCGGCACGCCGGTGCCCGCCAGGGCCCGGGCCACGTTGTCGATGGCGGTGATCTGGGGCACACCCACCCCCGCCACGATGCGGGTGGTGCAGATGGAGCCCGGGCCAATGCCCACCTTCACCGCATCCGCCCCGGCATCCACCAGGGCCTTGGCTGCTTCACCCGTGGCGATGTTGCCCCCCACCACCTCCACCTGTGGGTAGTGCTGCTTGACCCAGCGCACCCGGTCGATCACGCCCTTGCTGTGGCCGTGGGCAGTGTCCACCACGATGACGTCGACACCCGCCTTGGCCAGGGCGTCCACCCGCTCTTCGGTGCCCTCGCCCACGCCCACTGCAGCGCCCACCCGCAGCTTGCCCTGGGCGTCGCGTGCGGCGTTGGGGAAATTGGTCTGCTTGGTGATGTCCTTCACCGTCATCAGGCCGCGCAGCTCGAAGGCGTCATTGACCACCAGCACCCGTTCCAGCTTGTGCTTGTGCATCAGGGCCTTGCCCTCGGCCAGGGTGGCGCCCTCCTTCACGTAGACCAGGCGCTCCCGGGGGGTCATGATGTCTCGCACTGGAGCGTCCAGGCGGTCTTCGAAGCGCAGGTCGCGCCCGGTGATGATGCCCACCACCTTGCCGCCCTCCACCACCGGGAAGCCGGAGATGCCGTGCTGGCGCGACAAGGCCACCACCTCGCGGACAGGTACGCCGGGGGTCACGGTGATGGGGTCGCGCAGCAGGCCAGATTCAAACCGCTTGACGCGCAGCACCTCGGCGGCCTGCTGGCGTGCAGACAGGTTCTTGTGCACGATGCCGATGCCGCCTTCCTGCGCCATGGCAATGGCCAATCGCGCCTCCGTCACCGTGTCCATGGCGGCGGAGACCAGGGGCAGATTCAGGACAATGTTGCGAGAAAGTCGGGTGGTGAGCGACGTGTCCTTGGGCAGGACTTGCGAGAACGCTGGCACCAGCAACACGTCGTCGAAGGTGAGCGCCTTGCCAAGCAATCTCATGCGGGGCTCCGGGCAAATCCGGATTCTAAATCGCCGTTTCCGGGATCTATGTCACAGCACTGCCAACGAGCGGCGTCATGCCTTGGCCGGGCGGACAGTACACTGAAATCATGTCCCGGCCGATCCATCTTCTGTTGTGCATGGCTTCCATGCTCGCCTTGCTGACCCCATCGGCGCAGGCTCAGTGGCAATGGCGTGACGCGCAGGGGCGCATGCAGCTCAGCGACCGTCCGCCCCCTCCTGAGGTGCCTGACAAGGACATTCTCCGCCGTCCGCCTGGGGCCAATAAAGGCCCGTCACCCACCCCGCCCGTGCAGGTGAACGATCCGTCGCAGGTCAAAGCGGCCCCAGCTGCAGCAGCGGCGCCCCGGCCAGCCCTGGCTGCCAGTGCGCCCGCTGGCACCGACCGCGAACTCGAACGCCGCAAGAAGGCTGAGGAAGACGCCAAGGCGGCCCAGAAGGCCGAGCAGGATGCCCAGGTAGCCCGCCGACGTGCCGACAACTGTCAACGGGCGCAAACCCAGTTGGCGGCCCTTCAGTCAGGCCAGCGCATGGCCACCATCAACGCCCGGGGCGAGCGCGAGTTCATGGACGACGCCCAGCGTCAGGCAGAAGCCGCCCGCATCCAGGACATCATGTCCACCGACTGTCGCTGAGACCGCGCGGCACCATCCGCTTACAGCGGCCGCCCGCTCCTTGCGTGCGGCCGTTGCGCCTTCTGGGCCGCAAACCGGCGGCGCCGGGCGTCTTTGGGATCAGCCGTGAGAGCCCGGTACACCTCGACCCGGTCACCCTCCTGCAGGCGCTGGCTGAGGCGACAGGCACGCCCCCACACCCCCACCTTCAGGTCGGTGCGACTCAGGTCGGGCCCATCCCGAAGGTTGGCGCTGGCGGCTTGCAGGGCTTGCAACACGGTGGCCCCGGCTGGCAGTTCCACCCTAAGCCGCTCGACCCGCCTTGGCGCCATGCAGACCAGCACCTCCAGCTTCACCCCGCGTCCCCGTACACCACCTCGGCCCGCTTGACGAAGGCGTCGACCAGGCTGTTGGCAATGCCGTCGAACACCGGCCCGACCAGGGTGGCCAGGGCGGCGCTGGAGAACTCGTACTTGAGCACCAGACTGATGCGACAGGCGCGCTGCGGTGGCGTGGCATCGCAGCCAATCGCGGCGAACCGCCAGCGGCCCGACAGACTGGAGAACGGGCCATCCACCAGGTCGAGTGCGACGCTGCGGCCAGGTTCATGACGGTTGCGGGTGGTGAAACTCTGGTTCAGGCCCGCGTAGCCCAGGCCCAGGCGCGCCGTCATGCCGTGAGTGTCCTCGGTCAGCACCTCGGCCTGGTTGCACCAGGGGAGGAACTGCGGGTAGTGCCGCACGTCGACCACCAGGTCGTACATCTCGCGCGGCGAGTACCAGATCAGGACGGACTTCTCAACGGTGTTCACTCGGTGCCAGACGCCCTTGCGCGGGCTGAATTTCTAGAATCGCGCGAGATTATGGCCACCAAAGAACCCAGCAACGCGCGCATTGCAGAGAACAAGAAGGCCGCCTTCAACTACTTCCTTGAGGAGCGCTTTGAAGCCGGCATCGTTCTGGAAGGCTGGGAGGTCAAGGCCATCCGCTCCGGCCAGGTGCAGCTGACCGACGGCTACATCGTCATCCGGGAAGGCGAGCTGTTCCTGATCGGTTGCCACATCAACCCATTGCGCACCGCCAGCACCCATGTGAAACCCGAACAGGCCCGCACCCGCAAGCTGCTCATGCACAAGAGCGAGATCCTGCGGCTGATCGGCAAGGTCGAGCAGCGCGGCTACTCGCTCGTGCCGGTCAACCTTCACTACAAGGGCGGTCGGGTCAAGCTGGACTTGGCGCTGGCCAAGGGCAAGAAGGATCACGACAAGCGTGACACGGTGGCCGACCGCGACTGGAAGCGTGAGCAGTCGCGCTTGATGAAGGTGCACCACCGCTGAGGCCAGCAGGCCGACACCCATGAAAAAGGGGCCATGCGGCCCCTTTCTGCTGGCAGGCTGCCCAGTGGATTCGATGGGTCAGCCCATGTGCAGGCCGCCGTTGACCGAGAAATCCGCGCCAGTTGAGTAGCCGCCCTCGTCGCTGGCCAGCCAGCTGATGATGGAGGCGATCTCGCTGGGCTCGCCCAGGCGCTTGACCGGTACCCCCGCCACGATCTTCTCCAGCACATCGGGCCGAATGGCGCGAACCATGTCGGTGCCGATGTAGCCCGGGCTCACCGTGTTGACGGTCACGCCCTTGCTGGCGAGTTCCTGTGCCAGCGCCATGGTGAAGCCATGCATGCCGGCCTTGGCGGCCGAGTAGTTGGTCTGGCCCGCCTGGCCTTTCTCGCCATTGACCGAGCTGATGTTGATGATGCGGCCCCAGCCGCGCTCCACCATGTCGCCCACCACCTGCTTGGTGACGTTGAACATGCTGTCGAGGTTGGTCGACATCACGGCCTGCCAGTCCTCGCGGGTCATCTTGAGGAACATGCGGTCCTTCGTGATGCCGGCGTTGTTCTCCAGGATGTCGATGGGGCCGTGCTCCGCCTTGGCCTTGGCAAAGGCCTCTACCGTGCTGTCCCAGTCGGCCACGTTGCCCACCGAGGCATGGAAGGTGAACCCCAGGGCCTTCTGCTCGGCCAGCCATTTGGCATGGTCGCGGCTCGGGCCGCAGCCCGCGATGACCTTGTAGCCGTCCCTGTGGAACCGCTGGCAGATGGCGGTGCCAATGCCGCCCATGCCGCCTGTGACGTATGCAACCCGAGTCATGTCCTGGTCTCCTGTGGTGTTTGGTGTGCTGGTCTCAATGATGGCAGTTCAGCCGCGCTCGACGGTCAGGGCAACCCCCATGCCGCCGCCGATGCACAGGCTCGCAATGCCCTTCTTCGCGTCGCGGCGTGCCATCTCGTGCAGAAGAGTCACCAGGATGCGGCAGCCACTGGCGCCAATGGGGTGGCCAATGGCGATCGCACCGCCATTGACGTTGACCTTGCTGGTGTCCCAGCCCATTTCCTGGTGCACCGCGCAGGCCTGTGCCGCAAATGCCTCGTTGATCTCGAGCAGATCGAGATCGGTGGCCTTCCACCCTGCCCTTTGCAGCGCCTTGGTGCTGGCAGGCACGGGGCCCATGCCCATGAAGGCCGGGTCCAGGGCACTGGTGGCATAGCTGGCAATCCTGGCCAGGGGCTTCAGGCCCAGGGCAGCGGCTTTCTTCGCGGTCATCACCATCACCGCGGCGGCACCGTCGTTGATGCCCGAGGCATTGCCCGCTGTCACCCCACCCGCCTTGTCAAACGCGGGGCGCAGCCCAGCCAGCGCCTCGGCATTGGTCTTGCGGTTGATGAACTCATCGGCCGCGAAGACGATGGGGTCGCCCTTCTTCTGTGCAATGCTGATGGGCACGATCTCGTCCTTGAACTTGCCTGCGTCCTGCGCCGCCGCCGCCTTCTGCTGGCTGGCCAGGGCCAAGGCGTCCTGGGCCTCGCGGCTGATGCCATACTTCTTGGCCACGTTCTCGGCGGTGATGCCCATGTGGTACTGGTTGTAGACGTCCCACAAGCCGTCGACGATCATGGAATCCACCATCTTCCAGTCGCCCATGCGCTGGCCGTCGCGCGAGCCCTGCAGCACATGGGGGCTCATGCTCATGCTCTCCTGGCCGCCCGCGATCACGACCTCGCTGTCGCCGTCACGCACCGCCTGCGCGGCCAGCATCACGGCCTTCAGGCCGCTGCCGCACACGGCGTTGATGGTCAGGGCAGGCACGCCCTGCGGCAGGCCGCTCTTGATGACCGCCTGGCGGGCTGGGTTCTGCCCCACACCCGCGGCCAGCACCTGGCCCAGGATGACCTCGCCCACCTGGTCTGGTGCCACACCACTGCGCTCCAGAAGGCCCTTGATGACGGCCGCGCCAAGCTCAGGGGCTGGCGTCTTGGCGAGGGTCCCGCCGAACTTGCCCACGGCAGTGCGGGCAGCGGCCACGATCACGATGTCTTCCATTTCAGGCTTCTCCTTGTGGGTTCACTGGCCCGGGCGGACCCAGGCGGTCGATGGGCGCTTGCGTGCGACCTGGCTCACGCCTTGGCCTTCACATAGCGCCCCGGGGCGGGTTCGATGGGCTTGAGCTTGCCGCCGCCAATATGCTGCGACGCAGCAATCATTGTGCCCGACCGGCTTTTCAGCCAGCTGGACCAATCCGGCCACCAGCTCCCGGGGTGCTCGGTGGCCCCACTGAGCCAGGCCGCATGGGAGGTGGGCATCTTCCCGCCGGTGCCACCTGCCTTGGGATGGGTCCAATGGCTGCGCTTCTTCTTGGCTGGCGGGTTGATGACGCCCGCAATGTGGCCCGACGCGCCCATGACGAACCGCTTGTCCGTGCTCAAGGCCCGCATGGACTGGTATGCGCCGTCGATGGGCACGATGTGGTCTTCCCGCGAGCCGTAGAAATAGCAAGGCACCTGGATCTTGCCCAGATCCACCGGCGTGCCGTGCACCTGCGTGGCACCCGGCTTGATCAGGTTGTTCTCCAGGTAGGTGTTGCGCAGGTACCAGCAGTACATGGCCCCGGGCAGGTTGGTGGAGTCGGAGTTCCAGTACAGCAGGTCGAAAGGCGGTGGCGTCTCGCCCTTCAGGTAGTTGCCCACCACGTAGTTCCACACCAGGTCATTCGGGCGCAGGAAGGAAAAGGTCGAGGCCAGCTCGCTGCCCTTGAGCAGGCCTGGCCCCCCTGGCGCATCTGGCCCGATGGTCTGCTCACGCAACTGGACGGCTGCCTCGTCGACAAACAGGTCGAGGATGCCGGTGTCAGTGAAGTCAATCAGGGTGGTGAGGAAGGTGGCGCTGTTCACCCAGTTTTTCCGGCGCGCGGCCAGCACCGCCAGCGTGGTCGCCAGGATGGTGCCGCCCACACAGAAGCCCAGGGTGTTGATCTGGGGCTGGCCGGTGATGCCGCGAACCACCTCGATGGCCTTGACGGCCGCGTTGTCGATGTAGTCATCCCAGGTCTTGTCGGCCAGCGAGGCATCGACATTGCGCCAGCTCAGCATGTAGGTGCGGATGCCCTGGTCCAGGGCGTAGCGCACCAGCGAGTTGTCGGGCTGCAGGTCAAGGATGTAGAACTTGTTGATGCAAGGCGGCACCATCAGCAGGGGCGTCTTGTGCACCTTGGGCGTGGTGGGTGTGTACTCGATCAGCTGAAACAGCTCGTTTTCGAACACCACATGCCCGGGGGTGACGGCCACGTTGCGACCCACTTCGAACAGGCGCTCATCCGTCTGGGACAAGTGCCCCTGGCGCAGGTCCGCCAGCATCTGGGCAGCGCCCCGGGCAATGCTTTCGCCCCGGGTGTCAATCGCCTTCTGCAGGGCCTCGGCGTTGAAGGCGAGGAAGTTGCTCGGCGAGGCGGCCTCCACCGCCTGCTGCACCCCAAAGCGGATGCGGGCCTTGGTCTTCTCGTCGGATTGCACGGCGTCGGCCAGCTTCATGAGGGTGCGCGCGTTGAGCAGGTACATGGCTGCCGCAAAACCCGCCACCGGGCTGGCCTGCCAGGCCTTCGCGGCAAACCGCTTGTCCTGCCCGATCGAGGCGGTCACCTCGGTGTGGCCCGTCATGGCGCTCATCCAGAGTTGCGCGGCCTGCTGGGCGTAGTCGGCCTGGATGTCTTGCAGATCGCCCGGGGCCACCGCCACACTCGGCAGAGACACCCCCTGCCCCTGCGGCACGTTGGCGAAGAGGCCTTGAAGCTGGGTCTGGAACTTCTGGAGCCACGACGCGGGATCGGGCATTTGGGAATACTGCGGCATGGTGGGGCTCGGCACTTCGGGTGGTTGGCACCGATGCTAGCCGAGCTTGAGGCCAGCCCCGGCCCCTTTTGCAGGTTCCGCGCATGTACCTGATTGCCATTGGTTGGTTGTATGTGGCCCTGATGATGGCCGTGGTCGAGGCCTTCAGCTCTCAGGGCAGTCTCATTGGGGGGGTGTTCACCTTCCTGGGCTACGGCCTGCTCCCGGTGGCCCTGGTGGTCTACATCTTGTCCAGTGGCGACAGGCGGCGGGCCAGGCAGCGCGATGAACAGGCCCTGGCCGCTGCCCAGCCCCCCTCAGGCGACCAGCCAGATGCAGGCGGCCATGCGGCCACTGGTGCCCAGACGGGCAGCGTCGCGACGGTGCGAAAAGAACCGTGACGGGTTGCTGACGGTGCACCAGGCCGGGCTGGCGTCATTGCCGCTGACCTCGGCCGCCGACAACCCAAGCGACGCCAGGCGTTCCCGGGCCAGTTGGGGCAGGTTGGCCAGCCACTTGCCTTGGGCCATTGGGTGCGGACGGAATGCCTGGGCAGCGGCTGGTCCCTGGGCGTCCACGAAGGCCTGGCGCACCTCGTCGCCTACCTCAAAGGCCTGTGGGCCGATGCAGGGCCCCAGCCAGGCCCGCCAATGGGCTGGTGCCGCGTTCAGGCCCTGGGTGACCGCTGCCTTGGTCGACTCCAGCACGCCAGCGGCCAGTCCGCGCCAGCCTGCATGGGCGGCGGCCACCGCCACCGCGTCACCCCGGTCGTCGCAGGCCCGCAGCAGCACCGGCAGGCAATCGGCCACCAGCACCGTGCACACGGGGCCAGGCCGTGAGGTCCACGCGGCGTCCGCCGATGGAACTGCGGCACCCGGTGCCAGATCCAGACGGTCCAGGGCCGTCACGTCAGTCCCATGGACCTGATGCAAGTAGTGCACGTACAGGCCCCCCTGGACCCTGAGGTACGCGCCCAACCGGCCCCGGTTTTCGGCCACCGCCGCGGGCGAATCACCCACGTGCCCACCCAGGTTGAGGCTGGCCCAGGCCTGATGCGCGCCGCTGCTGACCCCTGCCACGGGCGCATGGCGCTCGGTCATGATCCAGCGGGCCTTCATGGCCGACTGCCAGGGCCTACTCGGCGTCAGGGCAGTGGCTGGGCTGAGCCGCGTCAAAGGCCGGGTGCTTCATGCAGTGCTCGAAGGTGGCCATGGTCAGCGGCACCCGGCTGAAGTCGGCGTTGAAGCGCTTGCCATTGAAGATCTGCGGCACCAGGAAGCAGTCGGCCAGCGTCGGCGTATCGCCGTGGCTGAAAGGCCCCTTGGCCGCCCCCTGCCGCTGCTCGAGGACGCGCTCGTAGTTCTGCAGGCCGTCCTCTACCCAATGCCGGTACCAGGTGTCCTTGGCCTCTTCGCTGACGCCCAGGGTGTTCTTCAGGTACTTCAGCACCCTCAGGTTGTTGAGCGGGTGGATCTCGCAGGCCACCGTCTGCGCGAGCGCCCTCACCTGGGCACGTCCGACCGCGTCTGTCGGCAGCAAGGCCGGGCTGGGATGCTTTTCCTCCAGGTATTCGATGATGGCCATGGACTGCGACAAGCGCGTCAGGCCCCCGCCGTCGTCCACCTCAAGCATGGGCACCAGGCGCTCGGCGCTGATGGCGGCGTAGCCGTCCAGCTTGTGCTCACCTTTGGCCAGGTGAACCGGCACGTAGTCATAGGCGAGGCCCTTGATGGCCAGCGCAATGCGCACACGAAACGAGGCAGACGAGCGGAAGAAGTTGTAGAGCTTCATGAGGCAGGCTAGAAGTGGGCAGACTGGCTGCAGATGGCGCAGCGGGTTTCGGACAACGCCAAGACGCCTTAGTATTGAAGCATGAACGCCGACCAAAACCGCCGCATCACCCAAGTGGGGCCAGGCACGCCCTGTGGCGCCCTGTTGCGCCAGTACTGGCAGCCCGTGGCCTTGCTCGATGAATTCAACCCGGCGCTGGATGCCCGCATGGCCATCCGGCCGGCCAAGGCCGTTCGGGTGCTTGGGCAGGATCTGGTGCTGTTTCGTGATGCCCAGGGGCAGTGGGGGCTGCTGGACCGCGACTGCCCGCACCGCGGGGCCGACCTGGCCTATGGCCGCCTCGAGGGCGATGGCCTGCGCTGCCCCTTCCACGGCTGGAAATTCGCGGCGGACGGCCGCTGCCTGGAGACGCCAGCCGAGCCGCTGGGCAGCACGCTGTGCCAGCGGGTGCGCCAGCGCAGCTACCCGGTACAGGCCAAGGCTGGCGTGCTGTGGGCCTGGCTGGGGCCGCAGCACGATGACGGCACCCCGGCAACGCCCGTGAACACCCTGCCCGCGTGGGACTGCTTTCGCGCTCCGGCCAGCCATTCCTTTGCCTTCAAGGGTCTGTGGCACGCCAACTGGCTTCAGTGTGTGGAGGTGGGCATCGACCCGGCGCACCCGTCGTACCTGCATCAGTTTTTTGGCGATGAGTCGCTTGACGAGGCTTACGGTCGACAGTTCCGTGGGGCCAGCGCAGGCAGCGTGGACGGCGAGCGCTGGCCCATGAGCCGGGTGATGCGGGTGGGCAGCCGGCCCGACATCCAGTTTGCGCCGCGTGACTACGGCTTTGAAATCACCACCTTGCGGCCCCTCAGCGACAAGCTGACCCACGTGCGGGTGACCCAAAGCCTGTTTCCGCAAACCTTCGTCATCCCGCTGTCTGAGACCATCACCATCACCCAGATCCACCTGCCGGTGGACGACACGCACACCTACTGGTATTCCATCTTCACCAGCTTTGATGCCCCCTTGGACAAGGAAACCATGCGCCAGCAGCGGCTCAAGGGCAACCCCGCGCCAGACTTTGTGCCCCGCATGGGCCGCCACAACCAGTGGGGCTACAACCCCGAAGAGCAGCAAACCAGCACCTACCTCGGCATGGGCGAGGAAGACATCAATGTGCATGACCAGTGGGCAGTGGAAAGCATGGGCCCGGTGGTTGACCGCACGCGTGAGCACCTGGGCACCAGCGACAAGGTGATCATGGCCAACCGCCGCCTGCTGCTGAAGGCGATGGACGCGGTGGAACGCGGCGAGCGGCCACCCGCCTGGTTCAGCGCCGACGCGGCGGCGGCCCTCTGCGGCCCCGACACGGTCGACGGGATTGCCGCGGCCGATGCCTGGGAAGGCTTCTGGCGCGAGGTGGCGGCCACCAAGCGGCAGGGGGCGGCCTGGTTGGCCGACACGCGCGCGCCAGCCGCGCAGGCCTGAGCACGCATGGCCACCCGCCCGACGCTGGCTGAACACATCGCCGCCAGCGGCGTAGGCACCGTCCGCTTTGCATGGTGCGACACGCATGGCGACCTGCGCTGCAAAACCCTCACCGCACACGCCGCCCTGGGCGCAGAAGCCAGCGGGGTCGGCCTGGTGAGCACCCTGGCCCTCAAGGACACCGCAGACCGCACCGCCTTCAAGGTGTTCCAGCCGAATGGACAGGCCCAATGGCCAGGCCTGGCGGGCTTGATGGGCGGCAACAACCTTCTGCTCAAGCCCGATCCCGCCACATTCCGGGTGCTACCTTGGCCCACCCCAGCCGAGGGTGCGGTGGGCTGGGTGCAATGCCAGGCTTACAGCGCCGAGCAGTATGAAAATGGCGTACCGCTGTTTCTGGACACCCGCGCGGTGCTGCAACAGGCGGTGGCCCAACTGGCTGAACGTGGCTTTGGCATGCGCTGTGGGCTGGAGGTGGAATTCCACATCTACCGCCGCAGTGGGCCCGACCCGGCCGAAGACCCTGACCAGGCCGACTGGCCCGGGCCGGTGCCTGGCGTTGCTGAGCTGGACGACACGCCGCCCACAGGGCTGTCACCCCAAGGCTTGCGCCTGCTTCACCCGGGCTATCAGCTGCTGAGCGAGGCTTACACCGACCGCAGCGCCGAGGCGCTGGCCATCGTGCGCCACACCGCCCTGCAACTCGGCATGCCGCTCACCTCGGTGGAGGTGGAGTTTGGGCCGAGCCAGGTGGAGGCTGTGTTCGCGCCCACCGATGCGCTGACTGCGGCCGACCATCTGGTGCTGTTTCGCTCGGCCGTGCGCCAGGCCCTGTGGCGCGCCGGCTACTACGCCAGCTTTGCCTGCCGCCCCCCGTTTCCCAACATCATGTCCAGCGGGTGGCACCTGCACCACTCGCTGGTGCAGTTACCGAGTTCGCACCACTCGCCGGTGGATGCGGCTGGCCACAACCAGTTTGCACCTCATGCCGACGAGGCCCTGTCGCCCACTGGCCGACACTGGCTGGCCGGCCTGCTGCGCCACGCCGCCGCCAACGCCCTGTTTGCCTGCCCCACGATCAACGGGTTCGCCCGCTTCCGGCCCAATGCCCTGGCACCGCAAGCCATGGTGTGGGGGCGCGACAACCGCGGGGCCATGCTGCGCGTCATCAGCGCCCCGCCCGGGCAGCCAGGGCATGCCGCCAGCCGCATTGAGAACCGGGCTGGCGAGCCCCTGGCCAACCCCTATCTGTTCCTGGCCTCGCAGGTCCATGCCGGCCTGCTGGGGCTGGAGGCAGGTGAGGAACCGCCCCCGCCCACCGACGACCCCTACAGCCCAGACGCCGTGCTGCTGCCCAACAGCATTCCGCTCGCCCTGGCTGCGCTGGAGGCCGACCTGGCCCTGGCCCAGCGCTTCCCCGCCGGGTTCCTGGACGTCTATGCCCAGATCAAGCGTCAGGAACAATCCCGCTTCGAGGCCGCCGCCGACAAAGACGAGTGGATGGCCCGTGAGTACTTTGGCCGCTACTGAACACGCACAGACCCACACGCCCATGGTGACCTTCAAGCTGACTGACCCCACCGGCACGACCCACGTGCTGCAAGCCACCACCGGCAAAACGCTGATGCGTGCCGCCTTTGACGCCCAGGTGCCCGGCATTGAGGCCGACTGCGGCGGCTGCCTCACCTGTGCCACCTGCCATGTCTACCTGGACGAGGCGGCGTTTGCCAAGCTGGATGCCGACGGCCACGGCCCCAGCGACGAGGAGCAATCCATGCTGGCCTTTGCCAGTGCTGAGGTCAGGCCCACCAGCCGCCTGAGCTGCCAGGTGGTGCTGAGCCCCATGCTCAATGGGGCTTCGGCCACGGTGGCCCCCAGCCAGTACTGAGCCAAGGGGCGGCCCAAGCTGCTGGGCAGGCGCGGTGGTGCCCGCTGGCTAGCGGGTTGACGTGTGAGACTGCCGAGACAGCCCCAAGAATGCCAAGAGGTTCAGATTTTCTTGCGAGTCGCGTCTACTCGGAATGACGAACGGCAATGAAAAAAGCCCGCGCTACGCGGGCTTTTTTGTGGCTTTGTTTGTGAATCAGCGGCTGTAGCGGGCGATCAGCGCCTTGGCGTCGGCCAGCAACTGGGTGCCGTTGGCCCCGCGGCCGTTCATTTCCTTCACCCATTCGTCGTCCACCAGGTCGGCGGCGCGGCGGAACTCGGCGGCCTCGGCCTGGCTGAAGGTGTGGATGGTGTTGTTGCGGTCTGTGGCGGTCTTGCGGCCTGCAGGGTCATTGCCCTGCTGGGTACGGCCCAGGAAGGCGCTGGTTTCGATGCCGGAGTTGGCGTCGATCACACGCTTGACGTCGGGCGGCAGTGCGTCGTAGCGAGCGCGGTTCATGCCCATCACGAAGGTGGTGGTGTACAGCGCGCCCGCAGCCAAGGGGAACTCGCTGTGGAACTTGCAGAGCTCGTCCACCTTGATCGAGGGCACCACCTCCCAGGGGATGACCGTCGCGTCAATGACGCCTTTGGACAGCGCATCCGGAATCTGCGGCAGCGGCATGCCCACTGGCGTGGCACCCAGAGCGGCAAGCAGCTTGGTCACTTGGCGGGTGGGGCCACGTACCTTCATGCCGCGCAGGTCGCCCACGTTGCGGATGAGCTTCTCGCGGCTGTGGAACACGCCAGGGCCATGCACCTGGAAGGCGATGGGGTGCACCTCGCGGAACTCCTCGCGCGCTTGGTTGCTGCAGTAGTCCCACATGGCGCGGCTGGTCGCCTCGGCATTGGTCATCATGAAGGGCAGCTCAAACACCTCGGTGCGCGGGAAGCGCCCGGGCGAGTTGCCAGGCAGCGTCCAGGTGATGTCGGCCACGCCGTCGCGGACCTGGTCATACAGCTGGGGCGGCGTGCCGCCCAGTTGCATGGCCGGGAAGCGCTCAAAGCGAACACGGCCGTTGGCCTCCCGCTCGACCTTGTCCATCCAGGCCATGTGCATGGTGCGCCAGACGTTGGACTGAGGCGCCATGAACGTGTGGAACTTCATGGTCACGGGGGCCTGTTGGCCCAGCACGAAGCCCGGCAAGGTGGCGGCTGAGGCGGCAGCACCAGCCTGAAGCAGCGAACGGCGTTTCAACATAGGGCATCTCCAGTTCAAGAAGAGGACAGAAAACCAAGCGTGAAGATAAACCGACCAAGCGGTCGGTTTAAGCGGGAAAGCCCTTAAGTCGCCGCGCGGCTGGGGTCTACCCCACGTACTTCACCAGCCACAGTGAAATGGCGGGAAACAGCAGCAGCAGCACGGTGCGCAGCACATCGCTGGCCAGGAAAGGCATGACATTGCGGTAGCTGTCGGCGATGGGCACGGTCTTGGCCATGCCGTTGACCACGTAGACGTTCAGCCCCACGGGTGGCGCAATCAGGCCAATCTGCACCACGCACAAGATCAAGATGCCGAACCACAGCGCCTTGTCCTGGCTTGGCATGCCCAGGTCCAACCCCATCACGAGCGGGAAAAAGATGGGGATGGTCAGCAGGATCATGGACAGTTCGTCCATCACCGAGCCCAGCACGATGTAGAAGACCAGGATGAGGCCCACCACCAGCACCGGAGCCAAGCCCAGCGACTTCACCGCCTCGGCCATCTGGTTGGGCACCTGGGTCAAGGCCAGGGCCGAGTTCATGAGGTCAGCCCCCAGGAACAGCAGGAAGATCATGGCCGAGTTCTCGGCCGTGACATAGAAGCACTTGAGAAAGCCGTTCCAGGTCATCTCGCGCTTGATGACGGCCGCAATGAAGGTGCAGGCTGCGCCAACCGCGGCGCCCTCGGTGGGCGTGAAGAGGCCGCCATAAATGCCGCCAAACACGACCATGAAGATGGCGAAGATGGGGCCCAGGCCGATCAAGCCCTCCTTGAGGTTGGTGTGGGCCTCGGGGTCGCGCTCGGGCACCACATCCTTCTTCCAGCGCACGTACACGAAGATGGCAATCAGGTAGCCGATGGTCGAGATGATCCCCGGGATCATGGCGGCGGCAAACAGCTTGGCAATGTTCTGCTCGGTCAGGATGCAGTAGATGACCAGAATGACCGAGGGCGGGATCATGATGCCCAGG
>CAZRRW010000033.1:0-15811 GCA_964602505.1 uncultured Burkholderiaceae bacterium | reverse complement strand
CACCGTATTCACCCCCTTCACCAGCTCCAGCAGGAAAAGGCTCAGGGTGGCGACCACCAGCCCGGCCAGCACCGCCCCCATGCGGTCGTTCAGCCAGGGTGAGCTGCACAACACATACTGGCCCATCAGGCCCATCTGAGAAAACTGCAGCAGGAACATGACACTGGCGTGGGCGGCGTACCAGCCGTAGGCCGCGTCACGCGTGGTGGCGAACTGCACCCCGCACAGCAGGATGACCAGCAGGAACACCCCAGCCCCGGCGCCCAGCAGCAGCCCCTGTGACTGGCGCTGCGCGCTGAACTGCTCGGCGTCGGTCAGGCGCAGAGGTACGCCAGTGGCCGCATGGTGGCGCAGGGCGAGCAGCCACCGCCCGTCGGGCGGATAGACGGCGGCAAGGTCGAACGTGGGATAGCGCCCCACCACGGGCCAGTCGTCCACCGCCACCCGGTCACCAGACCGGCGCAACTGCAAATGGCCTTGCGAGTCGCGCCAGTACAAGGTGGCATGGTCCAGCAGGGCGTATGGCACCTCGAGGAATGCGCTTGCTCCAGCGCCTTGTGGGCGGCGCAAGGCGACCCAGGTCACCTGGTCGGCCCCCTGCAACTGCACCTGCACAGCACGCCTGGCCACCGTGTCGATGCGCTGCATCTCGCCAACCGGAAACCGCTCCAGCAGCTGGGCCGCCGTCGCGTCCTGCCCATCGGCCATGGGCTGGGGCAACCCGACGGGGGGCAACAGCATCACCTCCAGCGACTGGGCCTGCATCGACGGCGGCCTGGGGTGAGCCTGCGCCGAACAGGCCAGGCCCAAGCCCAGCAGGATCACCCCCAGCAAGCGACTTGCAGCAGGTGAAAACAAAGACAAACGGTAACGCACCCGCCGATTGTCAGGCAATGCTTTTGTATGACTCTTTCGGCTCGCCTGCGGGCGTGTCGTCCCACGGGTGGCTCAGGGCCTGGTGAGTGGCGCGATGGTCTGGTCGATGGCGCCAAACAGGGTCTGCCCGTCCAGACCTTTCATCTCGATGCGGATGGTGTCGCCAAACTTCATGAAGGCCGTTTTGGGAGCCCCGTCAAGAATCGTCTCGATCGCCCGCTTCTCGGCAATGCAGCTGTAGCCCTTGGGCCAGTCCTTGCGCCCATCGACTTCCACGCCCTTGTTGCTGACGGTGCCGCTGCCGACGATGCTGCCCGCACGCACATTGCGGGTTTTGCAGATGTGGGCAATGAGTTGGCCGAAGTGGAAGGTCATCTCCGGCCCAGCATCACACAGGCCGACCTTCTTGCCATTCCAGGTGCTTTGCAGCGTCAGGTGCACCCGCCCGCCCTGCCAGGCCGCGCCTAGCTCGTCGGGCGTGACCGCCACCGGGCTGAAGGCGGTGGCAGGCTTGCTCTGGAAAAAGCCAAAGCCCTTGGCCAGCTCGGCGGGGATCAGGTTGCGCAGCGACACGTCGTTGGCCAGCATCAGCAGGCGCACGCCGTCCAGGGCCTGCTCTGGGGTGGCCCCCATCGGCACATCGCCCGTCACCACGGCGATCTCTGCCTCGAAGTCAATGCCAAAGTCCTCGCTGGGGCACACCACGTCGTCGCAGGGGCCGATGAAGTCGTCGCTGCCGCCCTGGTACATCAGCGGGTCGGCGTAGAACTCCTCGGGCACCAAGGCGCCGCGCGCGGCGCGCACCAGCTCGACATGGTTGATGTAGGCCGACCCATCGGCCCACTGATAGGCCCGCGGCAGCGGGGCCATGCAGCGCTTGGGGTCGAACTCGAAGGCGTGCCTGGCCTTGCCCTGATTCAAGGTTTCGTACAGGTCGTTGAGCTGGGGGGCCATGAAGTTCCAGTCGTCCAGCACCTGCTGAAGCCGGGTGGCGATGCCAGTGGCAAAGTGAGCGGTGCTCAGGTCGCGTGAGACGACTGCCAGCAGGCCGTCACGGCTGCCGTCTTTGAGGGTGGCTAGTTTCATGGGGTGGGGATGCTGTGGGGCTGAGCTGGTGGAAAATTCACCATGCGTAAATTGATTTACCGATTTTAAATTTCATCATGGCGTCCACAGGCCACAGCCGCAGCGACAGCGTCGGCATCCAGTCGGTTGAGATCGGCTTTGCCCTGCTTGACGTGCTGGCCCGGTCGCCCCGCGCCCTGATGCTGCGTGACCTGGCCGCCAGCGCTGGCATGAGCCCGGCCAAGGCCCACCGCTATCTCGCCAGCTTTCAACGCCTGGGGCTGGTCGCCCAGGACGCGGCCACCAACCTGTACGACCTTGGGCCAGCCGCCCTGCGCCTGGGCCTTGCCAGCCTGAGCCGCATCGACGCGGTGCGCCTGGCCCGCGACCGCGCCAGCCGCCTGCGCGAGCAGGTAAACCTGACGGTGGCGGTGGCGGTGTGGGGCAACCGGGGGCCCACCATGGTGCACTGGGAGGCGTCGGACCACCCGCTCACGGTGAACCTGCGGCTCGGTGACGTGATGCCGCTGCTGACGTCAGCCACCGGTCGATGCTTCCTGGCCCACCTGCCTCCCAAGCTGACCGACCCGCTGCTGAAGGCCGAGTGGCGGCAGGCGCAGCAGGGCGGCGCCAGGGCGGGCGCCCTGGCTGCCGAGGTGGCTCGTCTGCGGCAGGAGGCGCTTCGCCACGGGGCAGCAAGGGTGGTGGACGACCTGCTGCCCGGAGTGGCCGGGTTTTGCGCGCCCGTGTTTGACGCCACGGGCCACCTGTGCTGCGGCCTGGTGACACTGGGGCCCAAGGTGCTGTACGACAGTGCCTGGGGAGGGCCAGTACACCGGGCCGTATGCGACGCGGCGGCCTCGCTCTCGCGCGAGCTGGGCTGGCAAGGCCCCTGACCATGGCCCAGGTGGCTCTGCCAGCGCCCCAACGCCAGCCCGGCGCTGCACCGCCTTGGCGCAGCCTCGTGGGCTGGGTGTTGGCCGCCCTGGCCCTGCACATGGCGTTCGCCTGGTGGGTGCGCGGGGCCATGGCGGACATCGCTTTCAACGACTTGCCACCCCCGGTGTACGCGCGGGTGCTGGCTGCCGCGCCCCCAGCGCCTGAGACCACTGCCGCGCTGGCCACACCACGCCCGGCAAGGCGCAGCCCACCCCCACGGGCCGATGCCGTGGCCGCACCAGTTGCCACGGCCGATGCCACCCAGCCCGCGCAAGACACCCCAACGGCCGTGGTGACAGCGGCCTCTGCGGCTGCGGCCGCACCGACCGAGCCGGTGGTTGCTGCCCCTGCGCCCGCCGCGGCAGCAGCGGCGAACGCGGTGACCCAGGCCCCGTCCTCGCCCTCGGTGGCGTCCCTGTGGCCCACCTCGACCTTGTTGGCCTATGACGTGGTAGGAGACTTCCGGGGCAACCTCAACACCGGCAGCGCACAGCTCGACTGGCGCAGGGACAGTGATGCCTACAGCAGCGAGATGCGCACCAGCGTGGGCATCATGCGGGCCACCTGGCGCAGCCGGGGCCGCCTGGTGGGCACGCAGATCGAGCCGGAGCGTTATGAGGAGCAGGCCACTGGCCGGCCGATGGTGGCCGTGACGATCGACCGGGCCACGCGCAAGCTCAGCTTCAGCGCCATCACCGAGGTGCTGGACAAGCCAGAGGGGGTGCAGGACACCGCCACGATCTTCATGCAACTGGTGGCCCAGCTGAGCGCAGAACCAGGCGCCTTTGCTCCGGGGCGGGTGTTCAGCTACCCGGTGGCGCGCCCTCGCGGCTTGCGGCAGTGGCAGTTTGAGGTGATCGGGCGCGAGCCTGTGAAGACGGCGTTGGGCGAGTTCAACACCTGGCACCTGAAACGCCGGGTTGGCCCCAATGACCCGCGCGACATCAGCTTCCAGATCTGGCTGGCCCCGCAACTGCAGAACCTGCCGGTGAAGGTGCAGATGTCGCTCGGGGCCGAAGACTTCACCATCACCATGGACATCACCAAGGCGCAGCAGGCGCAGTGAGCCGAGCGCTGGATCAGCCCTTGCGATTGACCAGCACGATGCCCACGGCCACCAGGGCCAGGGCCGCCAGCAGGCTGGGTGTGACCGGCTCACCCAGCGCCGCCGCACCCAGCACCAACGCAAACACCGGCGTCAGGAAAGTGAAGCTGGACAGGCGTGTGGCCGGGTAGCGGCCCAGCATCCACATCCACACCAGATAGCTCGCAAAGGCCCCCAGCACGGTCTGCACAATGAGCGAGGCCCAGCCAAAGCTGCTGAAGCTCAGGGTGAAAGGCTCTCCCAGCCACAGTGCCAAGGGTGGCAGGGTGACGGCGCTGACCGCCACTTGGTAGAAGAGCAGCTTCTCGGCACTCACCCGCACCAACTGGCTGCTGCGGATGACGATGGTGGTCAGCCCCCACATCACGCCAGCCGCCAGGGCCAGCGCGTCGCCCCACCAGGCGACACCCGGCTTGGTGCCCGCAAGGCCTTCGCGGAAGGCAAACACCACCGCGGCAAAGGCACACACCAGCCCCACCCATTGCACCCGGTTGAGCCGCTCACTGGCCACAAACCGTGGCAGCAGCAAGGCCACCACGAAGGGCGAGGTGTACAGAAACACGGTCAGGCGCGACGCCGTGGTGTGCACGATGCCGATGTAGATGCAGGCGAACTCCGCCGCAAACAGGCCGCCCGCCGCCAGGCCGGCCACCAAGGTGCCGTCACGTTCGAACAGCTTGACGCCACGCCAGAGACACCAGACCCACAGCAGGGCGATGGCCCCCACGAAGCGCAGCGCCGCCTGCCACACGGGCGCAATCTCACCCACCGTGGCCTTGATGAGCACCTGCTGCGCCCCCCAGAAGGCGCAGCAACCCAGCAGCAAGGCAATGGCCAGGGCGTCCAGCCGGTCCTTGCGGATGCTTGGGCTCATGCGGCCTCCAGCCGGGCAGCCACCGCGTCACCCACCTGTTGCCAGAAAGCCCGCACCCGGGCCATGGCCCGCAAGTCGGGATGGGTCAGCATCCAAACGGGCGTGCGCAAGGCATTGATGTCCTCGCTCACGGCGACCAGCCCTGGCTGGCGCTCGCCGCTGAAAGTGGGCAGTACCCCCAAGCCCAGGCCGGTGTGCAGCATGGCCGACAGGGCATTGAACATGTCCACGCGCAGGCGCACCCGTTCCGGCGGCACGTGCTCATTGAGCCAGCGGTCGTACTGGTGCGAGAAGCGGTCGTGGTCAAACGACACCCAGTCATGGCCGCGCAGCAGCTCGGCCAGTGGCTTCGGGGACTGCGGCAGCCCGGGCGCGCCGCGCCGGGCATACACCCGAAACCGGGCGTCGCCCAGGCTGCGGCCCACCAGGTGCTCGGGCACCTGGCTGGCCATTCGCAAGGCCACATCGGCCTCGCGACGGGACAGGTCGGCCAGCTCGGGCAGCTCCACCGCCTCCACCCGGATGGCCGGGTGGGCCCGCGCAAAGTCAGCCAGGGTCTCGGGGATCAGGTCGTGCAGCAGGACCAGGCTGGTGGCCAGGCGCACAGTGCCGCTGAGCATGAGGTCGCGGCCCAGCAGGCGTCGCTCGGCCTCGACCACGCCATCGGCCACGCGGCGCGCCTGCTCCACCAGCAGCTCGCCGCATTCCGTGGGCGTGTACACCTCGCGGCTGCGCAGGAACAGCTCCACGCCCAGCCGCGCCTCCATGGCGTCCAGGCGGCGCAGCACGGTGGAATGCGTGACGCCGAGCGCCTTGGCCGCCGCACCTGCGCTGCGCCCCTCGGCCACGGCCAGCGCGTAGCGAAGATCGTCCCAGTCGAGTCGGTTCATGCAGTCGTTGTATCAGTTGGGCGGGCACGTTTGCACAAATGCAAACACCAATGGCGCGATTGGCCATTGAGTTGGCGGGCTTGCGTGCCTAGAGTCCGGCTCACAACACGGAGGAGATTTCATGAGCACTGCCAGCTTCCAGTTCCAGAGCGCCCTGCAGATGATGCATGGCCATGCCGACACCGATGAAGCGGGCTTGTCCCTGTGGCAGCGGTGGCTTCAACGCTGCCTGACCATGGCGGCGCGCCACGCCGAGCTGAGCTACGGCAGCGACCTGCGGACCCTGCCGCACTTCTGAGCAGACCCTGGGCGCCCGGCTGCCTCAGGCCTGCGCCAGACGAAACAGGGCCGCCCTGAGCGCGCGCTGCTCACTGACGCTGAACCCTGCCAGGGCATTCCCATCCACGGCCTGGGCCTTCTTCATCAACGCCGCTGCCTTGCGCTTGCCAGCTGCGGTGGCCACCACCCGGGTGCGGCGGGCGTCGCCGTCGTCCGCTTCCAGGCGCACCCACCCCGCCCTTGCAAGCTGCGGCAGGCACTTCGTGAGCGTAGGCTGCCTCGTCAGGGCGGCTCGTGCCAGCGCCCCCACGGTCAGCGGGCCCCCATGCAGCACGGCCAGCACCCGCCACTCCAGCGCGCCCAGACCTGCACGGTCCAGATCTGGCGCCAGGCGGCCATGCAGGGCGTGACTGGCCTGGGCCAACAGGAAGCCAAGGTCACTGTCCACGAAGGGCGGCTGGGCTGGGGTGGCCATGGTGGGCAATGTCCGGGCTCAAAGGCTACAGCGGCAACTCGGTAAAGAAGCGCCCGCCATGGAAGATGAGCGGGCTTCGGGCGGCGTCGCTGGCACAGTGCTCCACCTGGCCCACAAAGATGACGTGATCGCCCTCGTCGTACTGGCTGCGGTTGAAGCACTCAAAGCTGGCCGCCACGCCAGCCAACACTGGCGCTCCACCGGCACCTTCGGTGAAGGCGACGCCTTCGAACTTGTCCGCCGCCTTGCTGGCAAAGCGCTGCACCAGGGCCTTTTGCTCGGCCGCCAGGATGTTGATGGCGTAGTGTGAGCCTTTGGCAAACACCGGCAGCGAGCCTGCGCGCTTGGCCAAACTCCACAACACCAGAGGCGGCTCCAGCGACACCGAGTTGAAGGAGTTGGCCGTCAGGCCGATGAGGGAGCCATCCGCTGCGCGGGCCGTGACGATGGTCACGCCCGTGGCAAACAGGCCCAGTGCCGCGCGAAAATCGTCGGCCGAGAAGCTGGGCGCCCGCGCGGTGGCATGAGGAAGTGACACCATGAGTGACGTGAAATAAAGGGTTTCGGCGGGTTTTGATGAAATTTCATCTATTATGGCCAGATGACAAGCCACTCCGGCGCCCTGCACCGGGAACCCCGTTGGCAGCAGGTCTTTGCGCCGACGCCGCCGCTGGCCTTGCCTTCCCGCGCAGAGTGAGCCCATGATGACCCCCCGGTTCCGGACCCTGGGCCACGGCCGCGTGGTGCTGATGCTGCACGGCATTGGCGGCGGCAACCTGGCCTTCGCCCCCCAGGTGGAAAGCTTCGCCCTGCGGCCAGGCACCTGGCCCGGGCTGTTTCTGGCCTGCCTGCTGGCCACCGCCTGCGCCACCCCCGCTCCGGCCGACGGGCCGCCCGATGCCGACGCCCTGGGGCGATCCCTTGGGTACCCGGTGGGCACCAACCTGGGCAACTGGTACAGCGACCCGCGCCTTCGCGTCGGCTCCTGGTCGGCGCTCGACCGTGTACCCGGCATGCGGGTAGACCGTGTGGCGGCGGCAGCCACCCCGTCACCCCTTCCGGCAGCGTCGGGGCCAACCCCAGCCATCACCTACCGATACCGCAATCTCGGCTACACGCTTGACGACTACCTGAACCGCCAGCGCATCACGGGCTTGCTGATCCTGAAAGACGGGCGCATCGTGGCCGAGCACTACCGGTACGCCCGCACCGAAGAAGCGCGGTTTCTGAGCTTTTCCATGGCCAAGTCGGTCACCGCCCTCCTGGTGGGCATGGCGCTGGAGCGGGGCGTGGTGGCTTCGCTGGACGACACGGCGGAAACCTATGCCAAGGAACTGGCAGGCAGCGCCTATGGCGGCACCAGCATCCGGCACCTGCTGCGCATGAGCTCGGGCCTCACCTTCACCGAGCGGTACGACGGCAGCGACGACATTGCGCGCTTCTCCCGAGCCCAGGCTGGCACCCCCCCGGACACCCCCACTGGTGTGCTGCGCGGCATCCGCGACCGCCACGCCGCCCCGGGCGCCCGGTTCGCCTACGCCAGCGCCGAGACCGCGGTACTCGGCCGCGTGCTGGAGGGCGCCTCGGGCCGCAGCGTGGCCGCACTGACCCAGGAGTGGTTGTGGCAACCCATGGGCGCCGAGCAGGCGGCCTTCTGGCGGCTGGACAGTGAAGGCCGCGCGATGGTGCATGGCTTCTTCAATGCCAGCCTGCGCGACTGGGGGCGCCTGGGCTGGCTGCTGGCCCGCGACGGCAAGGCCAGCACCCCAGGCGAACCTCAGCTCATCAGCCGCGAGTTTCTGCTGGACGCCACCGACCCGGCGCGCCAGCCGGCGTCCCTTCGCCCGCGCACGGCCACCCCCTACCTGGGCTACGGCTACCAGTTCTGGCTGCTGCCGATGCGCAGCCGCACGTTTGCGATGCAAGGCATCCACGGGCAAACCATCTATGTGCAGCCCGCCAGCGGCATCGTCATGGTGCAGACCAGCGTCTACACCCAGGCCAGCGGCCGCCAGGACCCCCAGCCCTATGAAGAGCGCGACGCCCTGTGGCGCGGCGTCCTGCGCACCCTGGGTGGCAGCACCGACGAGTAGTGCAACACCCCGCCGCAAGGCAGCGGGCGGGCGCCCGGTTCGCCTACGCCAGCGCCGACAATGCCGCCATGAGCCTGGTGAGCATCCCTCACACCACCGTCCGTCCACCCCCCCGCGTGCGTGCCTGCTGGACGTGGCGGGGGCGGTGGCCTCTGCAATACGCGTGGCTGCTTGGTCTGGCCTGCCTGGTCTCGGGCCCGGCAGCAGCCAGCACACCGCCGATGGAGGCGGCCGCGTTCTGCCGCAGCGCCCAGGCCCGCTTGCCGAACCTGCCGATGGCGCTGTGCCTGAACGCCCGGCTGGTCGACAGTGGCGCCCGGTCGGTGCGCGGGGTGCCGCTTTGGCAAGCCGATGTGCTGTCCCCAGCGGCCACCCCCACCCCAGAGCCAGCGTTTGGGCTACGCACCAGTGCCCCAGCGCAGACGGCTGCGCGCCTGAAGGTGCTGGTGATCGGCGGCATCCACGGCGACGAGCTGTCGAGCACCTCGCTGGCCTTTCACTGGATGGGCCGCGCCGCCGAAACGCCGGCCGATGTGCATTGGCGCTTTCTGCCGGCCACCAACCCCGACGGGCTGCTGGCTGCCAGGCCCACCCGGGTGAACGCCAACGGCGTGGACCTGAACCGCAACTTCGCCACACCCAACTGGGAGCGCGAGGCGCCGCGCTACTGGGAGGTGAAGACCCGCAAGGACCGTCGGCGCTACCCCGGCCCCAAGCCGCTGTCCGAGCCAGAGAGCCGCTTCATCAACGACGAGATGGCGCGCTTCAAACCCAATCTCATCGTCAGCATCCACGCCCCCTATGGCGTGCTTGACTTCGACGGCCCCAGCGTGCCGCCCAGCCGCCTGGGGCGCCTGTACCTGGACCAGGTGGGCATCTTCCCGGGCAGCCTGGGCAACTACGGCGGCGTGCACAAGGGCATGCCGGTGGTGACCATCGAGCTGCCCAGTGCCATCCGCACCCCCACCGAGGCCGAGATGCGGCAGATGTGGCTGGATCTTGTGCGCTGGATGGACGAGCGCCTGCTCACCCCCGCCCGCACCGCCGGGCGCTAGCCCGCCCGCTTGCGCCGCCCACCCGCACGACACCCGCGTGACGCCCAAGCTGGCGTGGGCTGCCTACAGTGGCCCTCTTTCAGCAGCAGGAGTTGACGATGGACACGGCAGGCAAGGTGTGTGTGGTGACCGGCGGGGCCACTGGCATTGGCGAGGGCATCGCCCGCGCCCTGCACGCGGCGGGGGCTGCGGGTGTGGTGGTGGCCGACATCGACACGGCGGGCGCGCAGGCCGTGGCAGCCAGCCTGGGCCCAAACGCCTTGGCGGTGCGTTGCGATGTGTCGAAAGAAGCCGACATCCAGGCCCTGGTGGCGCACACCCGCGAACGCTTTGGCCGGGTGGACGTGTACGTCTCGAACGCGGGCATCCTGGGCCAGCCTGGGGGCTTTGAGCTGGACGACCCGCTGTGGGACGCCATGTGGGCCATTCACGGCATGGCGCATGTGTGGGCGGCCCGCGCGGTGGTGCCCGAGATGGTGGCCCGCCACCAGGCTGGAGAGGAAGGCGGCTATGTCGTGGTCACCGCATCGGCGGCGGGGCTGCTCACCATCGTCGAGTCAGCGCCGTATGCCGTCACCAAACACGCGGCGGTGGCCTTTGCCGAGTGGCTGCGTGTGGCCTATGGGCGGCGCGGCGTGCGGGTGAGCTGCCTATGCCCGCAGAGCGTGATGACCAACATGGTGAAGAACCACGACGCCACCGGGGGCTCGGCCGGGGTAGACGGCATCCTCACCCCGGCCCAGGTGGCGCAAGAGGTGCTGGCCGTCATGCGCGAAGAAAGCTTCCTGGTGCTGCCCCACCCGCAGGTGGCCGACTACTTCAAGGCCAAGGCCACGCAGTACGACCGCTGGATCGGCGGCATGCAAAAGCTGTATGCCCAACACATGAGTCCCCGCTGAGCCCAGGCGTCTCGCCCTGCGAGAGGCCCGGGCACTCGTGGCCGTCGAGGGGCTATTCAGCCGCCTTCGCCAACACGGGTGCCCCGGGCCTGAACATCGCCTCCATCTCTCGCCGTACCCGATACGCGACGCTGTCGGGCATTTGCACGTCGGCCCAGGTCAGGCTCTCGCCCTTTTTGACCGGGCGCACGACCTTGACGTTGTGCGCCAAGCCCAGCGGAAGGCCACCAATGCCGTCGCTTTGCGAACCGCCAACCTTGATGGCGCCACCGCCAACACCCGCTCGGGTGTGCGCCACCGACTTCTCTGCTGGGAACAGCTTGCCCCACACGGTGTAGCCGCCCTCGCCGTCGAGCATCTCGCCCACGGCCAGATCACGCTTGGCGGTGGCCACCACGTCGGCGTTCCAGCCAATGGCCACGCCGCTGGGCTCGCGCCGCAGGCCGACGCTGGCCACCGAGTAGCCCACCTCCAGCCCAATCAGGTGCCAGCGCTTGTAGAGGGTGAAGTAGCGCCCGCAGGGGCTGGTGCGGACCTTGTATTCCTCGAAGCAGTTGCGGATGTACTCGGTCTCGCCCTCCACGGTGACCCACACGCCCATGCGAATGTCGTAGGGGATGACTCGGCCATCCGCCTCCAGAGACGAGATCACCTCGACCATGCCCTTTTTCTCCAGCACACCGCCTTCGGCCCTGGGGCGCATCACAAAAGGGATGTCATCCACACTGGCAGGCGGAAACAGCAACCCGTTGCTGGGCACGCTCAGGCCTGTGGCGTTGCTGACCGCCGTGCTTTCAATGCCGGGTTTGCTGCCGTCCAGAAAGCTGTTGAACATCTTGGGGTTGAGCCCGCCGCGCGTGGCCTGCTCGGGCGTGAGGCCGTAGTAGCCCCACACCGTCTCGGGCGTGCTTTCGCAGAAGTGCGGTAGCCATTTGTGCCCGCGCCCCGCCGCCACGACCGGGAAGCCGCAGGTGCGCGCCCAGTCGACCAGGTCACAAATCAGCGCCGGTTGGTCGCCATAGGCCAGGCTGTAGACGACGCCTGCTTCTTCGGCCTTGCGGGCGAGGTAGGGGCCGCAAAACGCGTCCGCCTCCACCGTGACGTTGACAACGTGTTTGCGGTTGGCAAAGGCCGCCAGGCAGTGATCCACCGCCGCAATCGGATTGCCAGTGCACTCGACCACGATGTCGATGGCGGGATGGGCCACCAGGGCTTGCCAGTTGTCGCCGATATGGGTGTTGCCTGCCTTGAGCGCAGCATCAATGCTGGGTGCCTGCGAGCGTTCGGCCGCCCAGCCCACCCGTTGCAGGTTGGTTTGTGCGGCAGCGGGTGAGAGGTCTGCAATGGCCACCAGGTGCAGGCCTGGCGTGCGCGGCACCTGGGCCAGGAACATGGAGCCAAACTTTCCGGCCCCAATCAGCCCCACCCGAAGCGGCTGGCCTGCAGCTTGGCGCTTGAGCAGCATGGCGTGCAGATTCATGCATGCTCCAGTTCAGCCTTCGCCACCTTTGGCGCATTGGCATTCGCAGGCATGGGGGCAATCAGTTCGTCGCTCGTCACCGCAGCGCTGGCGGGTGTGCCGCTCTGCCAGGGCAGGTCTACCGGGTAGTCCATCACCAGGCAGTCGTCCGGCAAGCATTCGATGGGCGTGAAGTCGCGGTGCGCGATCCACTCGGGGCGGTGATGGCGGCGGATGTGGTTGCTCACCGCACACAGGCTCAGGTACACCGCCACCCGGTGCCAGGGGCTGAGGTTGCTGGTGCTGGCATGCACCAGGCAGGAATGGAACAGGATCATTGAGCCCGCTGGCCCCTTGGGCGCGACGATGCCGCCCTCGACCCACTTTTCACCGTCCCAGCGCGGGTGGCCACCGGCTTTGGCCACCATGGTTCGGATGGTATCGTTGTTGATGGTCCACAGCGGGTAGCTGGTGGTGGTCAAGTCGTGCCCGGCCTCCAGCACGCCCAGCTTGTGGGTGCCCGGGATGAACATGAGCGGCCCGTTGTGCTCGGTCACGTCGTCCAGGAAGATGGCGATGTTCATGGCCCGCGGTTCGGGCATCAGGTCGTCGTTGAGCCAGGTGCCGTAGTCCTGGTGCCACTGCCACACATCGCCATCAAAGGCCTGCTTGCCGTTGATCTTGAACTGGTGCATGTAGAGCTTCTCGCCAAACAGCTGCTCCACCGGCTTGACCATGCGCGGGTGGCGGCCCAGGCGGGCAAACGGGTTGCTGTACATGTGTGCGGCGAAGTTGGTGCGCACCGGGCCGGGGCTGCCGTCCTTGGTTCTCTCGCGCACGTTCTCCGGCCGGTGCTGCGCGTACAGGCGCGGCACCTCGTCGGTGAGGGTCTTGATCTCGGCCGGGCTGAAGTGGCCGGGAAAAAAGAGGTAGCCGTCGCGCTCAAACTGCGCGAGCTGGTCGGGGCTGAGTTGCATCCGCTGTCTCCTGGTGGCCGCGCCTTGTGTGCCCTGACGGCGGCGCGTGGGACACCAAGGCTAACGCAAAGCCGCGTTGGCCGCGAGCGGGGTGGGCAGCGGCGGCTCAGCTACCCCGGATGGCCCGGGCGCTGCTACGCGCTGCACGCTCGATGTGCTCTTGGGCGGCGATGCGCGGCATGGCAGCATTGGCCGCCTTGCGGGTGTGGCTTTCAGCCAAGCTGGCCGCCAACGACGCGTCGCCATTGGCCACGGCGTCAATGATTTCGGCATGCTCGCGCCACAGGCGCAGGCGCAGGGCCGAGTGCGACACCACCAGGCTTGACACCTCGACCAGGCGCTCCTTGTGCAAGGCAAATACCTCTATCAACAGCGGGTTGCCGCTGGCTTCGTACAAGGCTTCGTGGAAGGCCACGTCGGCGGCGGCCATGGCTGGCACATCGTCGCGTTGCACCGCCTCGACCCCGCGCTCGATCAGTTCGATGGGCAGCTGCGCATAGCGTTGGGCAGCCAGGTTGGCAGCCAGGGCATCCAGCGACGCCCGCAGTTCGCTGGCGTGTTTGAGCAAGGCGGCGCGCTCGCCCATGACCGTGCGACACGGCATGTCGGGGCCCAGGGCGGGAGCGTCGTTTTTGGAGACCATTCCCCACTGTAGGCAGATTGGACAAACTGGGCTACCTGTGAGGTCAATACCCGAGGTAAAGCAAAGATCAGTAAATGCTGACTTTCAACGAAAGTGTTGTTTTTATGGACTCTTTGTGGGTTTTGGCCGCATTGAGGTCAATCCTGCCCCGTTTGATGTGTCGATGTCAAAGCATGGACAGCTTCACGCGCCTGGGCTGGTCAGCAATCCTGGGTGGGCCAGCATGAGCTGGTGGCACCGCCACGGCGCCAGACAGGCCCTCACGGGGATGGCGGCGTCTTGGCCTGCAGTCGAGCCACCAGCGCAATCAGCAGCAGCACCGGCAGGCCGATGAGGGCCGTGCCCACAAAGAACTGCGCATAGCCCACCGACTCGACCGCGACCCCCGAGAACCCCGACAGGAACTTGGGCAGCAGCAGCATGATGCTGGTGAACAGGGCGTACTGCGTGGCGCTGTAGGCCACGTTGGTCAGGCTGGACAGGTAGGCAATGAAAGCAGCCGAGGCAATGCCCGCACTCAGGTTGTCGGCCGACACCACCCAGATCAGGGCGTTGAGGTCCTTGCCGTTGGCGGCCACATGGCCCGCCAGCCAGGCAAACAGCAGGTTGCTCGCCGCAGACAGCACGGCCCCCAGCAGCAGCACCCGCAGCACGCCAAAGCGCATGGCCAGCGCCCCGCCCACGAATGCGCCCACCAAGGTCATGATGAGGCCATACACCTTGCTCACCGCGGCCACCTCGTCCTTGGTGTACTTCATGTCCACATAGAAGGGGTTGGCCATCACGCCCATCACCACGTCGCTGATGCGGTAGATGGCGATCAAGCCCAGGATGGCCAGCGCCTGCCAGCGATAGCGCAAGAAGAAGTCGACAAAGGGCTGCACCACCGCGCCGTTCAGCCATGCCACCAGGCGGGCCAGCAGCATCGGCATGCCGCGTTCGGCCAGGCGCGCTGCGTGGGCACGCTCGGCGTCACCGATCTCGCGGGCCTTGGTGGCCGCTGGCTCGGGCGAGAGCAGCACCGTCACCACACCCACCAGCATGCTGGCGGCCATGCAGAGGTAAGCCACCTTCCAGGCGTTGAAGTCGTAGTTGGCGGGCGTGGCTACCTCGGCGCGTGCAGCAATCCACAGCACGCCGGCCCCGGCCCACATCATCGCCAGGCGGTAGCCCGTCTGGTAGGTGGCGCTCAGGGCGGCCTGCTCGTCGGCGCTGGCCGACTCAATGCGGTAGGCGTCCAGCGCGATGTCCTGCGTGGCGGAGCTGAAGGCCACCAGCACCGCGCACACCACCAAAGCGCTGAGCTGCAGCTTCGGGTCGCTGAGCGCCATGCCGACGATGCCCACCATCACCCCCGCCTGCGCCAGCAGCAGCCAGCTGCGCCGCCGCCCGAGCGTGCGTGTCAGCAGCGGAATGGGCAGCCGGTCGACCAGCGGAGCCCAGGCCCATTTGAAGCCGTAGGCCAGGGTGATCCAGGCCAGAAAGCCAATGGTCTTTCGGTCGATGCCGGCCTCTCGCAGCCAGAAGCTGAGGGTGCCAAACACCAGCACCAGGGGCAAGCCGGCCGAAAACCCCAGGAACAGCATGCGCAGCGCCGCAGGCCTTGAATAGACCTTGAAGGTGTCGGCCCAGGTTCGGGCCGCCGGTTGGGTGCTGCCGTCTGGCGGGCTGGTTGAGGCGGGTGCAGCAGGGGCATTCATTGGGCCAAATAATACGGACGCACTCAGCAAAGGTCCCGGCATGCACCCGCAAACCCCCACGACTTCCCGACCGCGCTTCAACTGGCCCGGTGTGCTCGCCCTGGTGTTGGCCGCCGCGCTGCCATTGGCCACCAGCACCGCAGCCCTGGCGCAAAGGGAAGCCCCGCGCGAAGGCGTGGATGTAGGCGAGGCTTCGCGGGTGAAGGGCCTGATCCCCGCTGGCGAACTGGAGCAGCAGGCCGCCCAGCAGTACCAGCAGGTATTGGCCGAGGCGCGGCAGAAGAATGCGCTGGGCGGGCCAGACCACCCTCAGGTGAAGCGCCTTCGCGCCATCGCCCAGCGCATCATTCCCCACGCCCTCAGCTGGAACCCGCGCGCCAAGGACTGGAAGTGGGAGGTCAACCTGATCGGCAGCAACCAGATCAACGCCTGGTGCATGCCAGGCGGCAAGATCGCCTTCTACACCGGCATCCTGGAGCAGC
>CAZRRW010000032.1:0-16000 GCA_964602505.1 uncultured Burkholderiaceae bacterium | reverse complement strand
GCAAAACCACGACGAGCGCGGCATCATCTGGCCCGACGCCATTGCGCCCTTCACTGTGGTGCTGTGCCCGATTGGCATGGACCGCAGTGCCGAGGTGAAAGCCGCTGCTGAAGCCCTGCATGCCGAGCTGCAAGCCGCAGGCGTGGACGTGCTGCTGGACGACCGGGGCGAGCGCCCCGGTGCCATGTTTGCCGACTGGGAACTGATTGGCGTGCCGCACCGGGTGGTCATCTCCGATCGGGGCTTGAAGGAAGGCACGCTCGAATACCAGCACCGGCGCGACACCGCTGCCACCAAGCTCCAGGCGGCCAGCGCTGCGGCCGAGGTGCTTGCCAGGCTGGCCAAACCCGGCACGCCCTTACCCTCAACCCCATGCACAAGCGCCGCCTGCTGATCGCGGCTGCTGCGCCAGCCCTTGTGCCGCGGCTGTCAAGCCTGGTGGCGGCCCCGGTGCTGGGCCTGGGCTGGCTGGCTGAAGCCCGAGCCGGCGGCCAAATTGAAGAACCGCTGAAAGACAGCGTCCGTATCGCCCTGTCGGCGGCCATCGCCAACGCGGCGCCGCCGGTGCCCGAGTTCAGCAACACCGAGCAACGCCTGGCCTACCTGCGGTGGCTGGGTGCGATGAGCGAAAAACTGAAGAAGCGCAAGCCTGAGTGGCAGGTGCGCCGGGAGTTTCTGCAAACGGTCTGGTACGAAAGCCGCCGGGCGGGCCTGGATACGGCCCTGGTGCTGGGCCTGATCCAGGTGGAAAGCGGGTTCAAGAAATACGCCATCTCCCCCGTGGGGGCGCGCGGCTACATGCAGGTGATGCCGTTCTGGAGCCGGCTGATTGGCGACGGCGACGCCAGCCGCCTGTTCCACATGCAGACCAATCTGCGCTTCGGCTGCGTCATCCTGCGCCACTATCTGGACATCGAGCGCGGCGACTTGTTCCTGGCTCTGGGCCGCTACAACGGCAGCCGCGGCAAGGCCGAGTACCCCACGGCGGTCTTCAGCAACAAGCGGGGCTGGGAGTTTGCACCTGCGTCAGCGTGATATGCAGACGACGCGCTGATGCTGCCAAAAGCGCCCAGAGTTCACGTGTTCTGGGCGTCATGGGCGATGCCCATTAATTCAACGATATTTGAAAATGTTCAAGCCGTGGTTGCTTGATCAAGTAGCGTTTTCAATTCGCCACTCTCGTGCATCTCCATCATGATGTCGGAGCCGCCGATGAACTCGCCATTGATGTAGAGCTGGGGGATGGTGGGCCACTGCGCGTAGTCCTTGATGCCCTGACGCACTTCGTCGTCTTCCAGCACATTGAAGGTTTTCAGGTTGGCCGCGCCCACGCCATTGGCCTTCAGGATCTGCACGGCACGCCCCGAAAAGCCGCACATCGGAAACTGCGCCGTGCCCTTCATGAACAGCATGACCTTGTGGCCCTTGACCATTTCGTCAATGCGTTGCTGAACGTCGCTCATTCCAAACTCCTGGGGGCTTTACCGAGGGTTGGTAGTTTAAGCCGTGAGACCATTTCGGGCGCCGCCATCACCCCCAGCGGCCACGGGTGATGCGCCCCAGCCCAGCAGTGTCTTCCATGGTTTGCACCTGGGTGAAGCCGGCGTCGCGCAGCAGTTGGGCAATCGCCGCGCCCTGGTCGTGCCCATGCTCCAAGGCCAGGCAGCCGCCAGGGTGCAGGTGACGCGCTGCCTGCCCCACGATGGTGCGCACATCGCCCAGGCCGTCGGCACCCCCACCCACCAGGGCCAGGGTCGGCTCGTGCCGCAGGCCCGCCAGGTGCGGGTCGCCCGCGGCCACATAGGGCGGGTTGCTGAGGATCACGTCAAACGCCACGGGCTGGCCGTCGGCGTCCACCCAGGGCTCGAACCAGGCCCCTTGACGGAACTCAACGCCCACCGCGTGCCGCTGCGCATTGCGGCGGGCCACGGCCAGCGCCGCGTCGCTCAGGTCCGATGCGAATACCCGCACGTTCAGCCCTTGCTGCCTGGCTTGCACGGCAAGCGCCACCGGCACGGCCCCACTGCCCGTGCCCAAGTCAAGCACAGTGGCCGAGAAGCGCTCAGCCAGCATCCATGCGGCTTGCAGGGCCACAACGGCCTGCAAGCCGCATGAAACCAGCAGCTCTGTCTCGGGCCGCGGCACCAGCACGTCGGCGTTCACCTCAATGGCAAGGCCGAAGAACTCCTTCTCGCCGACCAGGTAAGCCACCGGCTCGCCTTTGAGGCGGCGCTCGGCCAAGGCATTCAGCCGTGCCAAGGTGTCGGCAGGCAGGGCGGCCACGCCATCCGGCGTGTCGAGGTCGCTGGCGATCAGCCAGGCACGGTCGGTCAATGGGCGGCCGAGGGCGTACAGGGTGAGCAGTTGCCGGTCGAGCCGGTCCAGCTGGAACAGCAGCCCAGCCACGGGCGCAGTCACGCAAACTCCAGCGCCGCCAGGCGGTCGGCCTCGTCGGCTGCTTTCAGTGCCGTGACCACGTCGCCCAGGTCACCTTCCATCACCCGGTCGAGCTTGTACAGGGTGAGGTTGATGCGGTGGTCGGTCAGCCGGCCCTGCGGGAAGTTGTAGGTGCGAATTCGGTCGGAACGGTCCCCGGTGCCGATCAAGCCCTTGCGCAGCGCAGCCTCCTTGGCTTCGCGCTCGCGGCGTTCGCGGTCGCGCAGGCGCGCAGCCAGCACGGCCATGGCCTTGGCCTTGTTGCGGTGCTGTGAGCGGTCATCCTGACATTCGGCCACAAGCCCGGTGGGAATGTGCACGATGCGAATGGCCGAATCGGTCTTGTTGACGTGCTGGCCTCCGGCGCCGCTGGCGCGAAAGGTGTCGATGCGCAGATCTGCCGGATTCAAGGCGACCTCGGCTGCCTCGTCGGGCTCAGGCAGCACCGCCACCGTGCAGGCGCTGGTGTGAATGCGGCCCTGGGTTTCGGTGGCGGGCACCCGCTGCACCCGGTGCCCGCCCGACTCAAACTTGAGCGCGGCATACACGTCGTCGCCTTCCACCTTGAGCACCACCTCCTTGAAGCCGCCCACATCGCCCTCGCTGTCACTCATCAGCTCGGTGCGCCAGCCTTGCGATGCCGCAAAACGGGTGTACATGCGCAGCAAGTCGCCGGCAAACAGGGCTGACTCGTCACCCCCTGTGCCGGCGCGGATCTCCAGGAAGGCGTTGCGGGCGTCGTCCGGGTCCTTGGGCAGCAGGGCGCGCCGCAAGGCGTCTTGCAGCACGGGAAGTTCAGCCTCCGCAGCGTCGATGTCGGCCTGGGCCAGAGCGGCCATGTCGGCGTCGTTGCTCAAGTCGGCCAGCATGGCCTTGGCCGCGGCGGCATCGGCCTCCAGCTTCAGGTAGCGTTGAAACCGCGCCACCTGGCCGCTCAACTCGGCATGTTCTTTGGACAAGGCCTTGTAGCGCTGCACATCGGCGGCTACCGAGCCGTCAGAGAGGATGGCGTCCAGCTCTTGCAGACGGGCGGCCTGGCGTTCCAGCTGGTTTCGAAGTGAAGCGTGCATGGGGGTGGTGGCGCACAAGTCTGCGCCAAGGGACAACAGGTTGCAAAGCGAGGGGTTTCGACTGGCGCACGCCAAGGCGGCGCGGCAAGGGCCCACCCGACAAGCCGTCAGGTGGCGCGGGCGCTAATGCCTGCGGTCGGGGTCGGTGCCAGACTCGGGCGCGGGTTCAGACTGGCGCAGGTACATGCGCTGCAGTACCTCGCTGGCCTTGCTGCGGCGGGTGCCTTCGGCCTGCGACAGCTCAGCCATGGCCCCGTGCAGCATCTTCTGCGTGAGGCCCTTGGACAGCGCTTCCAGCACCTTGTTGACGTCTTCGCCCTTTGCCAACAGCCGGCGTGCGCGCTCCAACTCAGCCTGGGCCCAGGCGTCGGCCTGGGAATTCAGCGCCTGGATCAGCGGCACGGTCTCGCGGCGCTCCAGCCACTGCACAAAGTGCTGGACCCCGGTTTCAATGATGCCCTCGGCCTGGGCCACGGCCGCCTGGCGCCTGTCGCCGGCCACCTGCACCACGGCGGCCAGGTCGTCCACCGTGTAGAGGTACACATCCTCCAGCTGGGCCACTTCGGGCTCGATGTCGCGCGGCACGGCCAGGTCGACCATGAACATGGGCTTGCGGCGACGGGCCTTGACGGCGCGCTCGACAGCGCCCAGGCCGATGATGGGCAGGGTGCTGGCAGTGCAACTGACCACGATGTCGAACTCGTGCAACCGGTTGGGCAACTCGGCCAGCGGGAGCGTGCTGGCCTGCACCTGGGCGGCCAGCGCCTCACCACGCTCCACGGTGCGGTTGGCAATGGCCATGTGGCGGGGCTTGCGGGCGGCAAAGTGGGTGGCCACCAGCTCGATCATCTCGCCGGCACCGACAAACAGCACCCGGGTGGCGGACAGGTCCTCAAACAACTGGCTGGCCAGGCGCACGCTGGCTGCCGCCATGCTGACCGAGTGCGCCCCGATCTCGGTGCTGCTGCGCACCTCTTTGGCCACTGAGAACGAGCGTTGAAACAGCTGGTGCAAGGTGGTGCCCAGGGCCCCCACCTCGTCGGCAGTTCGCACTGCGTCCTTCAACTGCCCGAGGATCTGGGTCTCGCCCAGCACCATGCTGTCGAGCCCGCTGGCCACACGAAAGGCGTGACGCGCGGCGTCGGCATGCTCCCGCACATAGGTGTGGTGCCTGAGCTCGCTAGGCGGCACCCGGCCAGTCTGCGCGAGCCACTCGATGGCCGGCGCAATCGCCTCTTCGTTGGCCGCGCTCAGGTAAAGCTCGGTGCGGTTGCAGGTGGACAGCAGGGCCACCTCCGCCGATGAATCAGCCTTGGCCTGGAAGGCCTGCGGCATGGACAACTGAGCCTGCAAGCCCTGCAGGGCTGGGGGCAGATCTTCGAGAGTGAACGCAAACTTGCCGCGCACGTCAACCGGCGCGGTGGTGTGGTTCAGTCCAATTGCGTAGATGCCCATGAGGAAAAGTTGAATGTCAATCTAGATTGACACCGCCCTGCCGATACTAACGGCCTTGGCGGGTTTCGACAAGATTGTAAGAAGCAGGCCTTTGCCTGGCTTGATTTGGCTCAATGGACGTCATAGCGCTCTTCTGGCACCTGAACGGCTTTGCAGCCCCGGCATGGGGAGTGGGGGTGCCCCTTGGCCTGGTGGCCTGGCACTGGCTGGGCGGGCGTCAGGCGGGTTGGCGCTGGTGGGCGATCCCCCTGGCATGCAGCCTGGCGGGCCTGGCCGTGCTGTCGACGGGGCTGTGGTGGTTTGGGCGTGACGGCAAGATGGCCACCTACGCGGCCTTGTGTGTGGTGAGCGCCGTCGTGGCCTGGGGCATGACGCTGCGGCGCCACTGAGCGCCCTGGCGCGGGCCCGCTGCAGCGCGGGCCGATGGCCGATTGCTAGACGTTGAAGAGGAAGTGCAGCACGTCGCCGTCCTTGACCACGTACTCCTTGCCCTCCGCGCGCATCTTGCCGGCCTCTTTGGCGGCCTGCTCGCCGCCCAGGGCCACATAGTCGTCAAACGCGATGGTCTGGGCGCGGATGAAGCCACGCTCGAAGTCGGTGTGGATGGCCCCCGCCGCCTGTGGCGCCGTGGCGCCGATGGGGATGGTCCAGGCCCGCACCTCCTGCTCGCCCGCCGTGAAATAGGTCTGCAGCCCCAGCAGATTGAAGGCTGCGCGGATCAGGCGGTTGAGGCCAGGCTCGCTTTGGCCAATCTCGGCCAGGAAGTCGGCCTTGTCGGCGTCGTCCATCTCAGCGATCTCGGCTTCCATCTTGGCGCAAATGGCCACCACCGGCGCGTTCTGTGACGCAGCGTAGGCCCGCAGCTTGTCCAGGTGGGGGTTGTTCTCAAATCCCGACTCGTCCACATTGCCCACAAACATCGCCGGCTTGGCGGTGATGAGGCACAGCGGCTTGAGCACCGCCTGCTCGTCGGCCGTGAGCACCAGGCCACGCACGGGCTTGCCTTCGTTGAGTTGGGCCTGGCACTTCTGCAGCACCGCCACCAGCTTGCTGGCCTCTTTGTCATTGCCCGACTTGGCCGCCTTCAGCGAACGCTGCAGGGTCTTGTCCACCGTGCCCAGATCAGCCAGACACAGCTCGGTCTGGATCACCTCGATGTCGGACACCGGGTCCACCTTGCCGGCCACATGCACCACGTTGGCGTCGTCAAAGCAGCGCACCACGTTGACGATGGCGTCGGTCTCGCGGATGTGGGCCAGAAACTGGTTACCCAGGCCCTCGCCCTTGCTGGCGCCAGCCACAAGCCCCGCGATGTCCACAAACTCCACCAGGGCGGGCACGATCTTCTTGGGGTTGACGATCTTGGCCAGAGCCGCGAGGCGGGCGTCGGGCAGCTCCACCACGCCGACATTTGGCTCGATGGTGCAAAACGGATAGTTCTCGGCCGCAATGCCGGCCTTGGTGAGGGCATTGAACAGGGTAGATTTACCGACATTGGGCAAACCAACGATGCCGCATTTCAGACTCATATCAAACAGGGGCGCAAGCGCGCGGCTGGAGGTGCTTCGAAGGCTGCGAAGTGTAGCCAGCACACACCTGGGTGCGTGGCTGGCAACACTCCGGGCTGGCTGTGGCGCGGCGCTGATGGGCGCGGCCTTCGCGCTGGCCATGGCCCCCGCAGCCAGCGCAGAGCCACCCGACTTGCCGCCGCGCCCCCTGGACAGCCGCGTTGTCAACGACGGCCACCGCTGGGCCGAAAGATGGGTCGACCCGAATGGCACAGCCTCCATCCTGGATGTCCGAGCCCTGCCAGATGCCGCGTGGACCGCCACGCAAGCCAAAGACATGCTGCCGCTGGAACGCCCAGCTCGCGCCTGGTACCGCCTGCGCTTGCCGCAAACGGACGCCAACCAGAACTGGTATCTGTCTGTGCCCATTCCTGGCATCAACAGCGTCAGCCTCTACCAACCCGACCCGATTGGGCCTGGGTCGGTAGAGCAGTGGCGCTCGGGCGACCAGATTGCCACACGCCAGTGGAACCTGATGGAACGCTACCCCACCTTTGCGCTCTGGTGGACGCGCGACGGCCCGAGTACGGTGTACCTGTCTGCCACGCGCGACATCAAGACCAGCCTGCCCCTGGCGCTGGCAGAAGAGGCGGTGGAAAGGGCGACGCACCGCAACGCGAATGTGATGCTGGGCATCTACTTCGGCGTTGTGGCTGGCTGCCTGTTTGTGGCCTTGCTGCGCTTGAGCGTGGTGCGTGACCTGGGCTTTGCATTCTTTGCGGTGTATGCGCTGATCAGCGCGCTGACGCAGGCCTCCCTGACCGGGATCGGGGGCATCTACCTGTGGCCGCATTCAGGGAGCCTGGCCAACGGGGTGTCGCTGATGCTGCCCATCCTGATGGAGGTGGGAGCCTTGGTGGTGCTGTGGGACTTGTCCGCACTGCGTGATGTGGCCAGCCGCGTCGACAGGCTGCTGCTGATCTTGGCGGCCCTTGGTGTGGCGGCGGCCCTGGCCACCCTGTGGCTGCCCTTCAGGGCCTCGTTCCTGCTGGCGGTCAGCTTTACCGCCGCCAACACCTTGCTGCCGCTACCCATCTTCGCTTATGCGGCCTTGCGGGGCAACCGCTTCGCCTGGTGGGGCCTTTTGGCATTCCTTCCGCTATTGCTGGGCGCGGCCTTCCCAATTCTGCGCAACCTGGAGCTGATCCCTTCGGGCTACTGGACCCAGTACGGCCTGACGATTGCCAGCGGCTTCCACTTGCCTGCCCTGATGCTGGTGCTGGAGCAGCGACGTCGTGCCAGGGGTCGGGCTGGAGCGCGAAGCAGCCAGGCCGCCGTCAGCGACCCGCTGACGGGCACCGCGACGCGACAGCTGCTGCTGGAGCGAATCGAGCAGTGCAACCGCCGCTGTGCGCGGTTCAGGCAGGAGGCGGCACTGCTGGTGGTCGACACAATGAACTTCCAGGATGTCGTCATCGAACACGGCATCGAGTGGCATGACCGGCTTCTGATCGACATCGCCACCCGCATCACCAGCGTCGCTCGCGACGTGGATACTGCCGCACGGATCGATAACGCGCGCTTTGCACTGCTGCTGGAGGGCCCGATGACCCGAGCCAAGGCCAGCTCGATCGCGGGACAGCTGGTGGCCCAAGGTCTGCGCTTCTCGGCCCGCCTTCCGGAAAGCGTGAGCCTCGAGTTCGGCGTCACCATCTGCATGGTCACCCCGGTGCGCGTCGCACCCCAACGCTGGTTGGCCCATGCGCTGGAGGCCAGCCGCCAGCTGGAGACCGATCCAGGGCGGCGAATCGCACTGGCGCAAGGAGTCCCCCTGGAGCCCATGCCCCAGGTCGGCAAACCCGGTTTGTCCGCATAGGTGCCGACGGGCCTGGTTGCGCGTCAAGGTGCCGTTGTTCAGCATGTAGTCCTTTGGTGCACAGGCGATCAGGGCTTCTCCGTAAACTCCGCAGTGTGGCAAGCCGACTGACCATTGGGATTGGAGTGTGGAGACAACTGGCCTCCTGGGCCGTTGTCGTGATGGGTCTCATGGCTCCCTGGGCTGCACTGGGCGAGGATGGCTCACCGACCATTCAGGTCGCCCGGGCTGGGCTTTTCACCGACGTTTCGGCCCAGGCGCCGTTCTGGTTTGATTCAAGTGGCCAAGCTGCCATTGAAGCCGTGGCGCGACAGTCCGCACTGTTCTCGGTCACCGGTACCCGCAGCTGGCCGCTGCAGGCGGGCAACGCGCTGTGGGCGAAGGTCGTGCTGCCCCCGTTGCGGGGGCCTGACCGCTGGTACCTGGACAACGCGTCTCCTTCGACAGACCGAATCACGTTGTACGTCAACACGGCCGATGGCTGGCAAGCCATCGAAGCAGGCGACAAGGTCCCCTTGGTTCGCTGGCCTTCCCCGGAGCGCATGCCAACGTTTCGCCTACCCACCTCGGCCACCGAGAGCACGGAAGTGTTCGTGCGCATCGAGAACCAGTTCAGCACGACTCCGCGCCTGCGCCTGTGGCGAGATGGCGACCTGACCCAGGTACGGGAAAGTGAATACCTGCTGCTGGGCGCCTTCTTTGCGCTCACGCTGATCGTCGTCCTGAGCTGCGCCGCGCAGGCCGTCGCCTATCGGGACAAGGTCTTTGCCTGGTTTGGCGGATACGCCCTGATGCTCGCGGTCGCGCTGGCGGCGCTGACGGGCCTGCTTGGGCAGTTCATCCTGACCGACAACGCCTGGCTGCTGGACCGTGCCGTCTACATTGCCCCCCTGACGGCGACCGTGATGGCGCTGTGGTTCATTCGCGAGGTGACCGAGCTGCGCTCCAGCGCGGGCTGGCTCTACCAGACCGCGTTCTGGTACGGCGCGGCTGGATTTGGGTTTCTGTCCTGGTTCCTGGTCACGCCGGAGCAGCTCACCTTCTCGCTCTACAACCTGTACATCACGTCAGCCTTCGTGTTCCTTCTCGGCGCGCTGGCGCTCGCCACCAAGCGCGGGGATCCATACGCCCCCTGGTTCTTGCTGGGCTTTGGCATACAGGCCACTGGCACCGGACCGGTCATCCTGCGCAACCTGGAAATCTTGAATGCGCAGTTCTTTGTCCAGAACGCGCCCATCATCAGCGCAGCCATCGCCTTGCCTATCTGCTACTGGGCGGCCCAGAACCGGGCACGGGCACTGTTCGTCGCACAGGCCCGGGCCAATGCGCTGGAGACCAAGGATCCGCTCACGGGTCTGGCCAATCGACAAAGCTTCGAGTTCCGCCTGCCGATCACCCTGGCCAGATCCAACTCACAGGCGGTCAACGGGGCGCTGCTGATGATGGAGGTTGCCAACCTCGATGATCTGGCCCGAGATGCCGGCGAGGAATGGCGCGAAAAGAGCCTGGTGGTGGCCGCCGCGCGGCTGCGCGATCTCTCACGCGATGTGGATCTGCTGGCGCGTGTCGGCACAGCCCAGTTCGCCCTGCTGATGGAAGGGCCGGTGAACCGCACCGAGGCGGCCGATACAGCAGCCAGGGCGGTGGCCCGGGGACTTCAGCAGTCGAGCAACCTGCCACCCGGCCAGTCTCTGACACTGCACGTGGCGATCCTGATGCTCCCCGAGCATGGCAGTGAGCCCGGCGAGTTGCTGCGGACCGCTGATGCCGTGCTGCGGCGCATCCGGCACCGCCCGCAACGCAAAGTACAGTTCCCTGACGCGCCGGTCAGCTCGGGCCTGAACAAGCCGTTCGATCCGAAGTTCCTGGATGACCTGCAGCGGGAGGCCGAGGCCGCCCTTGGGCCCGACAGCGGGAGCGACGACGGCATGCACCGGATCCGTCGCACCTCAAGACCCTGAATTCAAAAACGCAGGCTGGCCTGCACAGTGTCGCCGCGGCGCAAACCGCACTCGATGCCCTTGACGATCACCGCGTTCGTGCCAAAGGTGACGCCGCGGTCAGTGGCCCGGTAGGCTTGCAGGGCATCGCTCACTGCGTGTCCGGTGGCAGCCGTGGAAGGATGTACATCCGGGATGCTGCATCGGGTGCACGGCTTCACCATCTTGAGCACGACTTCGCCCTCTGGCGAAGCCACGCGAATCTCGTCGAGATGGTCTTCTCCGTGGGGATCGAGCCCGTCCCCATCCAGCACGATGTTGGGACGGAACCTTGCCATTTCAGCTTCCGAAGCACCAGCAGCCTTGAGGCGGCGGTTGAGTTCGGCGAGCGAGGCCTTGGACACGACCAGCAGCGGAAACCCATCGGAGAACTGGTTCTCCGCGTCGATCTCGCCGGTCCACGACTTGTCCGACAAGCGCTTCTGGTCCGGGTCAAAGCGCACGAGGCGCAGCTTCTTGCCCAGAAAGTCACTGAACCACTGTGCAGCCAGATCCCCCATGTCGTAGGCCTTGACGGTGTCTCCCCATACGGTGGCCTGGGTGGGGGCTTCCACCTGGTCGAAGGCGAGATGCAAGGCCAGCATGCCGGGCGCCTTGACCTTGAGGTCGCTCTGGCGAAGCTGGGTCTCGATCAGCGCCATGCGAGGCAGTTCGCGCTGAGTGACCATCTCGCCATCGGCATCCACCACCATCCAGGCACGGTCAAACTCCAGGCCGGTCTCGATCAGCAAGGCTTCGTTCACATCGCAACCACCACAGGATTTGATGGGGTAGACGTGCAGACCAGCGATGGTCAGGGTTTGGGTGTCACTCATGGTCGTGTTCTCTTCGGGCCGCTAGTATTGCAGCCCTGCCAAAACCCCTGCCGCATCGCCCCATTCGTGTCTACCGCCCCCCTTTCTCAGCCCGTGGCCGGGTTGCGTACTGCGTCGGCACCGCTGCGGGTGCATGGGCGCGGCCCGGTGGCCCTGGCGCTGGCTCTCCTGCTGGCGCGTAGGGGCCGGCCGGTGGTACTGCCGCCGCTGCCCGACATGGGAAGCCAACCAACGCAGGGCACCGACATCCGGGCGTATGCCCTCAACGAGGCCTCGAAGCGCCTGTTGAGCGAGCTCAAGGTGTGGCAAGCGCTCCCCTCCTCAGCGGTGTGCGCGGTCGAACACATGCGGGTGTTCGGCGATGGTCCCGGCGCGGCGCTGCATTTCTCCGCCTATGAGTGCCGAGTGGCTGCGCTGGCGCACATCGTGGACGCAGCGGCGCTGACCCAGGCCCTGCAGCAGGCCGTGCAGTTCACGCCTGGGGTGCACTTCGAGCGCTTCTCCGCCGAATCCAGTGCTCCTGGGCCCGGTGCGGCTCCCGACACCCTGCAAGTCTGGGCCGACGGCCGGCGGGGCGCCAACAACAGCGACTGGCTGCGTCAGCGAGGGCTGAGCCCCCTGGACGATGAACAGCGGGACGCCTACGGTCATATGGCCATCGCCACGCGCTTGCGGGGCAGCCTTCACCACCACACCGCCTGGCAGTGGTTTGGCGGTCAGGCGCATCAGCAGGACGTGCTGGCGTTGCTCCCCACGGCTGAACCCGATGCCTGGGGGCTGGTCTGGTCGGTACCGGCCGATCGGGCCAGGGCCCTTCTGACCCTGAACGACGATGGGTTCGCCAGCGCCTTGAACGACAGCCTGAAGGCTCGGCGCACCGGCGCCCTGGCGCCGCCTGTGCCGCAGGGCTTGCGTCCCATCACCCCAAGACAGGGGTGGCCGCTGGCCCAGGCCCGGCTCAAGCGCTGGGCAGGGCCAGGCTGGGTGGTAGCGGGCGACGCCGCCCATGTGGTGCACCCCCTGGCAGGCCAGGGCCTCAACCTAGGGCTGGCCGACGCAGACTGCCTGGCCAGGGTGCTGAGCGAGCCCGAAGACGCGTGGCGACCGCTGGGCGACCCGGTGCGCCTGGCCCGCTACGAACGAGAGCGCCTGGCTGCGGTGGCCACCATGCAGGGCGCGGTCGATGGCCTTTGGCAGCTGTTCGCCCTGCCCAGCCCACTGGTTGCAGGCGCCCGGACGTTCGGGCTGAGCCTGTTCCAGCGTGCTGGGCCGCTGAAGCGCTGGGTAGCGGCCCAGGCCTTTGGCTGACACCTTGGGCTCACTCCCCGCCACGGCCGCAAAACCGCTACGCTTGAGGCATGCGATATCTTGACGCTCCAAGCCGCCGCCGCGTGGCCATTGCTACTTCCCTGACTGTCCTCGCGGCAATCGTCGGCCTGGCTTGGCACAGCAGCCAAGCCCAGACCGCTGCCCAGGCCAACAGCCCTGCCCGCAGTGCCGCCGCGGCCCTGGCTGGCGAACCCCGCGAGGCGGCGGCCATCCGCAGAAACCTCCCAGAGCGGCTGAGTCAATTTCCCGCCATCGATGAGGTGCGTGCCACGCCCATGGCGGGCGTGTTCGAGGTGCGCATCAACGGCACCGAACTGGTCTACACCAACGCCGATGGCAGCTTTCTGCTGCAGGGCCAGATGATCGACGTGGCCAACCGCAAGAACCTCACCGCAGAGCGGGTGGAGCGGCTGACCGCCGTGAAGTTCGACGAGCTTCCGCTCAAGGACGCTTTCATGGTGGTCAAGGGCAACGGGAAACGCAAGTTTGCTGCCTTCCATGACCCGAACTGCGGATTCTGCAAGCGGCTGGAGGCCACCTTGCAAGGCATGAACGACTACACCATGTACGTCTTCCTCTACCCGATTCTCAGCAAGGATTCCAGCGACAAGGCCGAGGACATCTGGTGCGCCAGCAGCCGCGAGCGCCCGCGGATCTGGACGGAATGGATGGTCAACGGCCGGGTGCCGCCCGACGCGAAATGCAGCGGCAACGACCTGGCGGCCATCGAGCGCAACAGCGAACTCGGCCGACGCCTGAGGGTGACGGGAACCCCGACGCTGATCTTCCCCGACGGCACCCGTGTGCCCGGTGCCCTGCCCGCCAAGCAGCTAGAGGAATACCTGATCGCCACCAACAAGTGAACCGGGGCCTTGTGGCCGTGGTCCCCCCGCACTCGTTTCCAGCCTTTTCATTCGTGTTGAACCCAACCCCTCCGGTCTGGGCTGAGCGCCTGGGCTACGCTGGCCTGCTGCCCTTTGTCGGCGGCGCCCTGCTCGTGTGGCTGGTGCACCCGCCCGTGGTGCCTTACGTCGCCCTGGCCGTACTGGGCTATGGCGCGGTCATTGCCAGCTTCCTGGGTGGCATCCACTGGGGCCTGGCGATTCGGGCCCTGCCGGTGGACGCGAGCCTGGTGCCCAGGGCCCTGGCTTGGGGTGTCACCCCCAGCCTGCTGGCCTGGGTGGCTGTGATCATGCCTGCCTATGCCGGCCTGGTGGTGCTGGGTGCCACCCTGATTGCGGCCTATCTGGTAGACCGCCAGCACTACCCGCGCTGGGGCGTGGGCGGCTGGCTGACCCTGCGCTTTCGCTTGAGTGCGGTGGCCACCCTCAGCTGCTTTCTCGCTGCAGCGGGCGTGTGACCATGCCTCGCGCCCCGTCTTCGCATACCCCCTCGGCCCTGAGCCCCCACTACACGGTGGACGCCAGCCGGGTGAACGAGCATGTGTTCGGCATCCGCCTGCGGGTGCCCAAACCCGAGGCAGAGGTGGTGCTTCGCCTGCCGGTATGGATTCCGGGCAGCTACCTGGTGCGCGAGTTTGCGCGTCACGTCTTGCGGGTGTCGGCACGGCAAGGCAGGCGCCCCGTGCCGATCAGCCCGATCGACAAGGCCAGCTGGCAGGCGGCCTGCACCGGCCAGGGCGATCTGGTGCTGGATTGGGAGATCTACGCCTTTGACACCTCGGTCCGAGCTGCCTTCCTGAGCCCGCAGCGAGGCTTTTTCAATGGCCCCAGCGTGTTCCCTGCGGTGCTGGGGCGTGAGGCCCTGCCCCAGCGGGTGACGCTGTTGCCCGTGCCGCAAGCCGGGTGGCAGGCGACCACCACCTTGCAGGCAATGCGGCGCGGCACCGACCCAAACGGCTTTGGTGACTATCTGGCCGCCAACTACGACGAACTCATCGACCACCCCGTCGAGATGGGCACCCAGCGCGTGGCCCGCTTCAAGGCGGTGGGCGTGCCGCACGTGTTGGCCACATCGGGCGCGGGGCCGCGCTTTGACGAACAGCGCCTGGTGTCCGACACCCAGCGCATCTGCGAAGCCGCCATCCGGCTGTGGCACCCAGGCCGGCAACCCAAGCCACCGTTTGGTCAGTACGCCTTCTTGCTCAACGTGGTGGACGACGGCTACGGCGGCCTTGAGCACCGGGCCAGCACGGCGCTCATTGCGTCACGCCGCGACCTGCCGAAGCTGGGCGACAAGCCCGCGGGTGATGCGGGCCTCAGCGAGGGCTACGCCACCTTGCTGGGCCTCATCAGCCACGAGTACTTCCACACCTGGAACGTCAAGCGGCTCAAGCCCAGGGAGTTCGTGCCCTACGACCTGAGCCGCGAGAACCACACCGAACTGCTGTGGTTCTTTGAGGGCTTTACCAGCTATTACGACGACCTGCTGCTGGCCCGCGCTGGCCTGGTGGACGCTGCCCGCTACGCCAAGCTGCTCAGCAAGACGGTGCAGAACGTGGCCGCCACGCCAGGGCGCAAGCTCAGCAGCGTGGCGCAGGCCAGCATGGACGCCTGGCTCAAGTACTACCGCCCAGACGAGAACACACCGAACGCCACCGTCAGCTACTACGCCAAGGGCGCGCTCGTGGCCCTCTGCCTGGATCTCACGCTGCGCAGCGAGGGCCGCACCACACTGGACGATGTGCTGCGGGCCTTGTGGCAGCGCTGCGCCCCTTCGGTGCCCGGCGGACTGGACCGCCCCATGAGCGAACAGGACATGCGTTCGGTCCTGCACGAGCTCGCAGGCCGCCCGTTTGATGCCGAGTTGGATGACTGGGTGCACGGCACGGCCGAGCTGCCGCTGGAGCCCCTGCTGAAGCGCTTTGGTCTGCTGGTGCGGCACGATCCGCCCACCCTGGCGCAGCGCCTCGGGGTGCGGGCGGTCGATGCGCCCGGTGGCATTCAGATCAAGGCGGTATTCAGCGGCGGGGCAGCCCAGGCCTCAGGCATCGCCGCGGGGGACGAGTTGATTGCCATCACGCCGATGCCGCCGCGCGGCAAGAAGGCGGCAACGGGTAGGCAAGACACCTGGCGGCTGCGCAAACTCGAAGACTGGCCGCTTTACAGCCCGGCGGATGACCCCCTGGCCGCCACGGAAGTCATGTTGGTGCGAGATCAGCAGGTGCTCACACTCCAGGTGCGACTGCCCGCCACGCTGGGCACCCCGACGGTGGTGATCGACCCTGCGGCCGACGCGGCAAGCCAGGCCCGGCAGGCCACCTGGCTCGGCCTCTTACTCCAGCAGCGCAAACACCTGGGCCCGAAACGCCTCTGAGCGGGTACGCCCTGCCATTTCACGCACCGTGTTGGTCGCCAACGTCAGCAGCCGCTCCATCTCTTCGCGGGTTTTGGCCCGCTCGATACGGGTGGCCAGGTCATCAGCAGCCGGGCCCATCACGTCGGTCAGGAGCCGGGTGGCGGTGCGCTGGGCGTTCTGCAGCTTCTTGGGGTCCAGCGGCGCCTGCGCCACCCCGTCCGCAGGCACACTGGGAGGCCCGCCCCTGCCAAAG
>CAZRRW010000031.1:0-16153 GCA_964602505.1 uncultured Burkholderiaceae bacterium | reverse complement strand
CTGCGTCATGGTGATGTTGACGTGGTGGCGGGTGTAGCTGCTGGTCTTGACGCGAATGCCCTTCTTCAAGCCCTCTTCGCCCAGGTAGGCCCCCCAGGGCCAGGCGGCGACCATCAGGTGGATGGTGTTGCCCTTGGGGCTCACACCCAGCTTCTCACTGCCGATCCAGGTGAGTGGGCGCAGGTAGCAGCTGGGCAGCTTGTTGACCCGCACCACCTCCTTCTGCGCGTCCATCACCTGCTCTACCGTGAAAGGAATCTTCATGCGCAGGATCTTCGCGCTGTTGAACAGGCGCTCGGTGTGCTCCTGCAGGCGGAAGATGGCGGTGGAGCCGTCGGGTTGGGTGTAGGCCCGAACCCCCTCAAAGGCCCCGCAGCCGTAGTGCAGGGTGTGGGTCAGCACGTGGATCTTGGCGTCGCGCCACTCCACCAGGTGCCCATCCATCCAGATCTTTCCGTCGCGGTCTGCCATCGACATGATGGTGTCTCCTGAGCTAGTCAGTACAAAACAGAGCGATTTTAGGAAGCCGAAGCACCCCAGCACCCGCCCTGACCGGATGCCCTGCCGATGGCTGGCGCCGGGCTCAGCCCCGCTTCAGCACGGCCCGGCTGACCTTGCCCCGCGTGATGGTGACTTCCACCCAGTCGCGTCCATCTCCCCAGCGCCACACCTGGGGGTCGGCGTTCGGGTCGCCCATGGGCTCGCCAAACGAACCCGCCAGCTGCATCACGTTCAGCAGGGGCCAGCCAATCTGGATCCTGGTCTGAAGCATGGCCGCACTGCCGACCGCCTTGTCAATGGAGCCCGCTGGCACGCCCGCCGCCCGGCGCATCACCCGCATGGTGCGGCTGAACTGCAGGGCCAGCCAGAAGCAGATGCCCGTCACGCCAAATACCACCCCCTGCCAGCCAAAGGCGCGGCCTGCCAGCACCAGCATCAGGGCGGCCGCGCCCCACCAAAGCCAACCCGTCTGCTTCATGCTCGGCCCCACTCCACCGCCAGTTGCAGGGCCTCCTCCACCCGTTCCACCGGGTGGATCTCCAGGCCCTCAAACTCCTTGTGCTGGCCCGATTTGCCAAGGCCCTTCGGCATGTTGGCCTTGGGCACGATGGCGACTGAGAAGCCCAGCTTCGCCGCCTCTTTTAGGCGCTCCTGCCCGCGTGGCGCGGGGCGCACCTCACCGGCCAGGCCCACCTCGCCAAAGGCCACAAAGCCCTTGGGCAAGGCCTTGCCACGCAGGCTGCTCTGGATGGCGAGCATCACCGCCAGGTCGGCCGCTGGTTCATTGATGCGTACCCCACCCACCGCGTTGACAAACACGTCCTGGTCGAAGGCGGCCAGGCCCGCATGGCGGTGCATCACCGCCAGCAGCATGGCCAGACGGTCACGGTCCAGTCCCACGCTCAGGCGGCGTGGGCTGGGGCCACCGCCGTCTACCAGGGCCTGGATCTCCACCAGCATGGGCCGGGTGCCCTCCAGCGTCACCATGACCACGCTGCCTGGCACCGGGTGTTCGTGCTGACTCAAGAAGATGGCGCTGGGGTTGCTCACGCCCTTCAGGCCGCGTTCGGTCATGGCGAACACGCCGATCTCGTTCACCGCGCCAAAGCGGTTCTTGAAAGCGCGCACCAGGCGGAAGGCGCTGTGGGTGTCGCCCTCAAAGTAGAGCACCGTGTCGACGATGTGCTCCAGCACGCGGGGCCCCGCGAGGGTGCCCTCCTTGGTCACATGCCCTACAAGCACCACGGTGGTGCCCGTGGCTTTGGCCGTGCGCGTCAGGTGGGCCGCGCACTCGCGCACCTGCGCCACACTGCCGGGGGCGGAACTCAACTGGTCGGAGTACACCGTCTGAATCGAGTCGATCACGGCCACCTGGGCCTGCTCGGCCTCCAGGGTCTGCAAGATGCGCTCAAGCTGAATCTCGGCCTGCACCCGCACGGTGCTTTCGCCCAGGCCCAGGCGGCGGGCGCGCAGGGCCACCTGGGCCCCCGACTCCTCGCCCGTCACATAGAGAGACTTGGTTCCCTGGCGCTGCATCGCATCCAGTGCCTGCAGGAGCAAGGTGCTTTTGCCAATGCCTGGGTCCCCGCCAATCAGCACCACGCCGCCTTCCACCATGCCGCCGCCCAGCACCCGGTCGAGCTCGTCAATGCCGGTGGGGGTGCGTTCGACATCGCGGGCCTCGATCTCGCTCAAGGTGGCCACGGGGGCCGTGCCCGCCAGGGCCGAGGCCAATGACAGGCGGTTCTTGCTGGCGCCTGCAGCGCCAGAGGGCTCGGCCGCCTGCTCGACCAGTGTGTTCCATGCGTTGCAGTGTGGGCAGCGGCCCATCCACTTGGGGCTGGTGCCGCCGCACTCGTTGCAGACGTAGACGGTTTTCTCTTTCGCCATGGGCGGGCATTGTCCCTCGCCGCTTGGGCGCGGAAGTCAGACAATCGCGGCATGAAGCCCGATACCCCGTCCACCATGCACGCGGTCTACGCCGCCCGTCGCGCCACCCTGGCAAGACAACTGGCCGCCGCAGGCCGGTCGCTGGCCATCGTGCCTACCGCGCCCGAACGTGCCCGCAACCGCGACAGCGAGTTTGCCTACCGGCATGACAGCTACTTCTACTACCTGACCGGTTTTTCAGAGCCCGGGGCCTGTCTGGTGCTGACCAGTGAAGGCCGCAGCATCCTGTTCTGCCGCCCCAAAGACCGTGAACGGGAAATCTGGGACGGCTACCGCCTCGGCCCGGACGCTGCGCCTGCTGCGCTGGGTGTGGATGAGGCCCACCCCATTGGCCTGATGGACGAGAAGCTGCCCGCCCTTCTGGGCAACACCCGCTGTGTGTGGTGGCCGTTCGCCACCCATGAGGGCTTGCAAAGCCAGGTGGATGCCTGGCTGGGCCAGGTTCGGGCCAAGGTGAGGCAGGGCATTGAGTGCCCGGCTGAGCAGCGCGATGTGTGCAAGCCACTTGACGAGATGCGCCTGTTCAAAGACGCGCATGAACAGGCCATCATGCGCCGGGCGGGGGCGATTTCGGCCCAGGCCCATGTGCGGGCCATGCAGCATTCGGCGCGCGCCCTGAAGGCCGGGCAAGACCTGCGGGAGTACCACCTGGAGGCTGAACTGCTGCACGAGTTTCGCCGCCACGGGTCACAGGCGGTGGCCTACAACAGCATCGTCGCCGCGGGGCCCAACGCCTGCGTGCTGCACTACCGGGCCGACGCCGCGCCGATCCGCGACGGCGAGCTGGTGCTGATCGACGCCGGCTGCGAGCTCGACGGCTATGCCAGCGACATCACCCGCACTTTTCCCGCCAACGGGCGGTTCACCGCCCCCCAGCGGGCCCTGTACGACATCGTGCTGGCCGCGCAGGCCGCGGCGGTTGCCGCCACCAAGCCAGGGGCCTTGTTCACCGACCCGCATGACGCGGCGGTACGGGTGCTCAGCCAGGGCATGCTGGATGTGGGCCTCATCGACAAGACCAAGGTGGCCAGCGTGGACGACGCGATCGCCACCCGTGCGTACTTTCCCTTCTACATGCACCGCACGGGACACTGGCTGGGCATGGACGTGCACGACTGCGGCGAGTACCTTGACGTGAACGCCGAGCCCCGCGAAGAGCGCGACGCCTTGGGCAACACCCTGGTGCGCAAGCCCCACCGCGCCCTGCAGGCGGGCATGGTGCTGACCATTGAGCCGGGCATCTACGTGCGGCCCGACGCGGCAGAGAACGTGCCCGAGCACTTTCACCACATTGGCATCCGCATCGAGGACGATGCCATCGTGACTGCAGCGGGCTGCGAGCTGATCACCCGTGAGGTGCCGGTGGCGGCCGACGCCATCGAAGCCCTGATGGCCGCCTAGGTCGGCTGGGCATCGGGCTTCATCACCGCACCTGCCGGGCGCCATGGCGGACTCCCTGACCGAACAGGCCTACACCCGGATTGAGGAGCGCATCGTCACGCTCAAGCTCAAGCCGGGCACGGCGGTGAGCGAAAACCAGCTGGCCTCGGAGCTTGGCCTGGGCCGCACGCCCGTGCGAGAAGCCCTGCAGCGCCTGGCGCGCGAGCACCTGGTCAAGATCCTGCCGCGGCGCGGCATCATCGTCTCAGAGATCGACGTGAAGGCCCAGTTGCGGCTGCTGGAGCTGCGCCGCGAGCTGGAGCGCTTCGTTGCGCGATGCTCGGCGCGACGGGCCACGGCCGACGAGCGGGCCGCGTTCCAGACCCTGGCTGACACGTTTGCTGCCTGTGCGCGTGGCGAGCAGGACGACAGGGCCTTCATGCGGGCGGATAAGCAGTTCAATGCCTTGCTACTGGGCGCCGCGCGCAACGAGTTTGCCGATGCGGCCATGGTGCAGGTGCAGGCCTTGTCGCGGCGCTTCTGGTACCTGCACTACAAGCAGGCGGCCGACATGCCCTCCACCGCACAGCGCCATGCCGACGTGGCCCAAGCCATTGCCGATGGCGATGCTGACGCGGCGGCGGCGGCAAGCGACAGGCTGGTGGACCTGATGGCCGAGTTCACCCGCCAGACCGTCAGCACCGACTTCTGAGCCGCATGCCCCGTCCGCGCGGCGGCGTGGGTCTTCAACCCATCGCCGCCTTGGCTATAGCGGGGTAGTCCTTTGCCACCGGCCGCCCAGGCCAGGCCTTGTTCAGGCGCACCACCGCCAGGCCCTCGGCCAGCATGGCCTTCAGCCCCGCGTCGTCCAGGCCCATTTGCCGAAGCGTGGTGGGCATGCCCAGCGACGCAATCAAGGCCCGCACCCTGGGCCCCGCTTCGGTCGCCGCCTTGGTGTCGTGGGCCTCGACACTCCCGGCTAAGCGGGCGATGTCGGCCAGCTCCCGCGTCCGCTGTGCAGCCGGGTTGGCAGCGAGTGCCTCCATGGCGTAGGGCAGCAACACCGCGTTGGTGCGCCCATGGGTTTCATGCGTGACCGAGGCCAGGCCATAAGCCAGGGCATGCACCGCGTTCAGCCCGGCGCTGGCATAGCTGAGCGCGGCGTACAGGCTGCACAAGGCCATGCCCTCGCGGGCGGTGCGGTCGCTGCCGTCGGCGAAGGCGGTGGTCAGATGCGCGAAGCCCAGCCGGATAGCCTCACGCGCGAAGTGCATCGTCAGCGGGTTGCGGCCTGAGTAGCCGGGGTCGGCATCGGCGTCCGCACTGAAGGCCCTGGCGTCCAGGGTGAGGTAGCTCTCGATGGCGTGGGTCAGTGCGTCCATGCCGGCGTCGGCTGTCACGCGTGGCGGGCAGGTGAGAGTGAGCTCCGGGTCGACGAGGGCTGCCTTGGCACGCAATTCATTGCTCATCAGCGCGGCCTTGGCATGGGCCGAGTCCTTGAGCAGGATGGCCCCGGGCGTGATCTCGCTGCCCGCGCCGCTGGTGGTGGGCAGGGCAAACAGGTCGAGCGGTGCGTGGGGCAAGGTCGGCAGGCCGACAAACTGCAGCGTGGGTGCGCCTTGGGCAGCCTCGGGCAGCACCACACACAAGGCCTTGGCCAGGTCGATGGCACTGCCGCCGCCCAGGGCGATGACGCCATCGACCTCCTGCCCCAGCCGTCGTGCCTCCCCTTGCACCCAGGCGGCTGCGGCATCGCACTGGGCCACCGTCGGGTCGGCCTGGCAGCCGTCGAAGACGGTCACGGCGACGCCTGTCTCGCGCAAGCCCTCAGCCAGCTCGCTGGCCACGAGGGAGCGCTGCGTCCAGTGGGTGTCGGTGACCAGCACCACATGGCGCTTGCGCAGGCTGCCCACCAGAGGCGCGAGGCGACGGCGCGCGCCCCAGCCAAACCACACCCGGGTGGGGCAGCAGAAATCGAACACGTCGCCGCTGGGGGCATCGGACAGGCGGTTCATGGTTGTCCCCATGTTTGACAGGCTGCGCGAATGAGCCTAAGGTTCGCCCATTCGTCTTTCTGATATATCAGTTGCATTGTAGTCAACGAGGTAAGCCATGCCCCTGAACTCCCCTTATCAAGCCACCGAGCGCCAGGCCCGTTTCCGCGCGGAGTACGAAGCCGCCATCAGTCCCGCCTACAACGGGTTTCTGCACATTGCCGTCATGTATGCCGTCGGCATCGCCATCATCGCCTGGTGTGTCAGCCAGATGCAAAGCCCCACCTGGGAATGGCTGCTCATCATTCCGGTGGCCATTGCAGGCAACTTTGTCGAATGGGGCATGCATCGCTTTGTGATGCACCGCCGAATCGATGTGTTTGCCTTGCGCGCCATCTACGAGCGCCACACCCGCCAGCATCACCAGTACTTCACCGACAGCCTGCCCACGATTGACGGAGCCGGGCGCCAGAAGCAGTTTCGCATCGTCTTCTTCCCGTGGCGGGTGCTGACTGTGCTGACCGTCAGCGGCGCCTTCTTCGGTTGGGTCACGGCACAGGTGCTGGGCGCTGACGCCGGCTACATGGTGCCCATGACCATGGTGGGGCACTACATGCTGTACGAGACCTTCCACTACCTCTGCCACGTGCCCGAGAACAAGTTCGTCGAGCACATGCCCTTGGTCAACACCATCCGCCGCCACCATGCAGCCCATCACAACCTGGGCATCATGATGCGGCGGAACATGAACCTCACCTTCCCGCTGGCCGACTGGGTGCTGGGCACCAGCGACCTCAACCGCAGCCTTCTGGGCACCCTGTTCAACGGTTACAGCGAGGCCCATGTGCGCGAAGAGCTCAAGCCAGTGATTGCCCGCTTCAAGGCCGACCATTCGCGAGTCACGCTGGATGGCCCACAGCTCACCCGCGACGAAGCGGCGGTGGTGAACGGCCGCCTCGATGCGGGACTGGCCACTCGCTGACAGCCTGCCGCGGGCGTTTGGGCAACACCCTCGGCTTGGCCAGGGCATTGACCAGGCTTCAAGCGGACGAAGTGACTGAGCGGTTTAATTTGAAGCCGCATCAGTATCCATCTCTTGACCGCCATGAAACTGCTCGCCTTGTCCCTCCTCAGCCTTGCCGCTGCGCCTCTGGGAGCTCTGGCTCAAGCCAGTGGCACCGCACGACCCTCTCTGGAACTGGAGCTGGGGGCCGCGCAAGTCAAAAGCAACACCTTGCAGTCGCCCAACAACGCGACGGCCACCCGCTTTGACCTGGGCCGCGTGATTGGCACCAGCAACACCCAGGGCAGCGCCCGCCTCACCCTGCGCCTGCCCACCAGCAGTGGCAGCGAATGGTTGTTGGTGTATGCGCCGCTCAGCGCCAAGGGCAGCGCCCCGCTGGGCCAGCCAGTCAACTTCCAAGGCGTCGCGTTTGCGGCGGCTCCCACCACCAACGCCACCTATCGCTTTGACACCTATCGCGTGACCTGGCGCACGCCCGTGTTCCAGGACGCTGACACCACCATTCGCCTGGGGGTGACGGGGCTGGTGCGCGACGCCAGCATCAGCCTGTCGCAGCCTGGGGCTTCGGCCAGCCAGTCGAACACGGGCCTGGTGCCCTTGTTGCACGGCTCCATCGAGCGTCGCCTGAGTGAACAGTGGACGCTGATCGGTGACATCGACGCGCTGGGCTCGCGCCAGGGCCGTGCCATTGATCTGTCCTTGCGTGCGCAGTACGCCATCGACCGCGACTGGGCTGTCAGCGGGGGCTACCGCATCCTCGATGGTGGCGCCAACAACAACACGCTCTACAACTTCGCGCGGGTGCAGTCGTTCACCCTGGGGCTGCGGCGCGCCTTCTGAGCGGGCTGGTCAGACGGCCGGGATGTCCGAGTACCCGGACACGAACGGCCGGGTGTGGCCCAGATCGTCGTAGACATGCCGCTCGACGCGGCCAATGTCGGCCCCGTAGACATGGATGCTGATGGACGGGGCATCGGTCCGGGCGTTGCTGACCCGGTGCACATCGCCCACCGTGGGCGACACCACATCCATGTCCCCGGGGTGCAGCGTGTGGGCGTGCAGGGCCTTGAACTCACCCCGGTCCAGCCCGCACTCCTCGCAGCGCTCAGCACCGCGCAGCATGCCAATCACGCCCCACACGGTGTGGTCGTGCACCGGCGTGCTGGCCCCCTCTCCCCAGACAAAGCTCACCACGCTGTAGCGTCCTTGCGGGTCGATGTGCAGGGGGTACTGGCGGTATTGCCCAGGCACGCTGACCTGGTGGGTTGCGGGCAGCCAGGCGTCGGTGGCCAGCAAGGGAGCCAGGGCTGTCTTCACCCCGTCAACGGTTTGGGCCTCGGGCAGACGCTGCGCCATCAGGGTATCCAGATGCTGGATGAACTGGCGGAACATGGGGTCGGTCGGCATGGGCAAGCCTTGAGAATGTGGCAATGACAACCGATTCTGACGCGTGGAAGGCCACCCTGCCGCTGGCAGGGGTGCGGGTGGTGGAGTTCTGCAACGTGGCCGCCGGGCCCTACTGCGCCATGCTGCTGGCCGACCTGGGGGCTGAAGTCACCAAGGTGGAAGGCCCTGCGGGCGACACCTTGCGGGCGTGGCCACCGCACACGGCAGGCAGCCAAGGTGAAGGAGCGGCCTACAGCGAAAACTTCGCCTCGCTCAACCGCAACAAGCAATCGGTGGTGCTGGATTTGAAAGACACGGCCCAGCGCGATGCTGCCTTGGCCTTGGTGGCGCAGGCGGATGTGCTGGTCGAGAACAACCGCCCCGGCGTGATGAGCCGCCTGGGCTTGGGCTTCGAGGCCTGCCGCGCCCTCAACCCAAGGCTGGTCTACTGCTCGATCAGCGCCTACGGGCAGTCGGGCCCCAGGGCACAGCAGGGTGGCTTTGACGTCACCATCCAGGCCATCAGCGGCGTGATGAGTGTGACTGGCGAGCCCGATGGCGCGCCGGTCAAGTGCGGTGTGCCGGTGGCCGACTTCACCGCCGGCCTGTATGGCGCCATGGCCGTTTGCGCCGCGCTGCGGCGGGTGGCTGTCACCGGCCAAGGCTGCCACATCGATGTGCCCATGATGGGTGCGACCCTGGCCATTGCAGCCTTGCAGACCAGCGAGTACTTTGGCTCGGTCAATGCGCAGAAGCCGCGTGACCCTGCCAAATTGGGTTCGGCGCATCCGCGCAACGCGCCGTACCAGGCCTTCAAGGCGGCGGATGACCACTTTGTGATGGCCGCGGGCACGCAGGCCCTGTGGCTCGCGGTGTGCGACGAGCTGGCGCGGCCTGACCTGGCCGCAGACCCGCGCTTTGCCAGCACTGCGCTGCGCGCCGCAAACCAGATGGCACTCAAGGCCGAGCTGGAGCACACCTTTGCCCAGCACACGGCGGCCAGCCTGATCGAGCGCCTGGCCGCGCGCGGTGTGCCCTGCGTGCCGATCCAGCGCTACAGCGAGGTGCTGGCCGACCCGCAAACCCTGGCCAGTGGCTGGGTGGAGCCATTGGCCCTGCCCAATGGCGCGGTGACTCGGACCGTCGGGACGCCCCTGCGTTTTGATGGCGAACGTGCCCCGGTACGCAGCGGGCCGCCCGCCTTGGGGCAAGCCACGGCGGCGACATGACGGAGCCTGTGCTGTTGGCCCAGCGTGAGGGCGGCATCACCACCCTCACGCTCAACTCGCCGCAGCGGCGCAACGCCTTGTCGCCCGACCTCGTGAGGGAGCTGACGGCCGCCATCGAGGCTGCCGCGCGCAACGGCACCCGGACTCTGGTGCTTCGCGGGGCCGGGCCAGTGTTCTGTTCGGGGTTTGACTTCTCTGATCTGGACGCCTTGAGTGACGACGACCTGGTCGAACGCTTTGTGGCCATCGAGCGCATGCTCCAAGCCTTGTACGCGGCGCCCATGGACACGGTGGCCCTGGTTCAGCGCGCGGCGGTGGGGGCGGGGGCAGACTTGGTGGCGGCCTGCCTGCACCGTGTGGCCGAGCCTGGCGCCAGGTTGCGATTTCCCGGGGCGCGGTTTGGCCTGGTGCTGGGCACCCGCCGCTTGGGTGAAAGGGTGGGGGCGTTTGCGGCCCAGGCCCTGGTGGGGGGTGACGGTGCGCTGGCCGACGAGGCGCTGCGCATGGGCCTGCTGACTGCCGTGCTGCCTGAGGCTCAGTGGACGGGCCATGTGGTGCAGGTGGCGCAGCACGCGGCTCGCATGCCGCTGGCCACCCGAGCGGCCGTGCTCGCGGCCCTGCGCCAGGGGCATGAGGCCGAGGCGGCGCGTGACATGGCCGCGCTGGTGGCGTCGGCCAGCGCACCCGGGCTGCGCCAGCGCATCCGCGATTACCTGCAAGGGTGAACGGGTTTCAGCGCGGCAGCGTATGCTGAGTCCATGAGCACAATGTCCCCTCTGCAGCACATTGCCATCGTCGGCGCGGGGCCGGTCGGCCTCAGTGCCGCCCTGCTCTTGGCACGGGCGCTGCCGGCCTCGCAGGTCAGCCTGTTTGACAGCCGCCCGGCCGATGCCGACCTGAGCCGCGACCGCCGCAGCCTGGCCCTGGCCCTAGGCACGGTCCAACTGGTCGAGCGACTGGCCGCACTGCCCGGTGCAGCGCAGCCGATTCTGCGCATGGAGGTGGGTGATGCCACCCCGCTGCCTTGGCCCGCGTCGGCCCTTGCAGCCTCAGGCCGACTGTCGCTGGACGCCGCCGAGCAGGGCCTTCCCAGCCTGGGCACCGTGATGGCGCAGGGCGATCTCACTGCGGCCCTGCTGGCCGCTTGGCAAGCGGCGGTGGCCGCAGAGCCCAAGCGTCTTTTCACCCACCTGGGCCAGACGATCAAGGGGTACCGGCTGTCACCGCAAACTGGCGTGGAACTGGACGGGGACGTGGTGCACAGTGCCAGCCTGCTCGTCGTGGCCGAGGGGATGGCCGCACAGGCTCTGGCTCGCAGCGCCGAATCGGCTGGCGCTGCGGCCTTCCTGGGCAAGCCCCTGGCGGCTGATTACGCGCAGACCGCCTGGGTGGGCACTGTGCGGATGGCCACCGCCTTGGCGGGCTTGGCGGTGCAGCGTTTCACGCCGGCCGGCCCCCTGACCCTGCTGCCTGCTGACGCGGTGCATGGCCCTGGCATGGCCGCCGTGGTTGTTTGTGTGCCCAGCGCCAATGACCCACTGCTGGGCCTGGACGAGGGCCAGCGGCTGGCTGCCCTGAACCAGTGGCTCGGTGGCTCCGCGCCCGCGGTGGTGGGTGTCGGTTACCTCAAGCCCTACCCCCTGGCGTTGGCGGCCCGCAAGAGCCTAGTCAACTGGGGGGCGGACGGTGCCGGCGGTGCGGCGCGTGTTCTGCACATCGGGGCGGCGGCGCAAACTACATACCCCCTGCTCGCGTCCGCCATCGACATGGGGCTGCGCGACGCCTACGAGCTGTCGTCCCGGCTGGCCTCGTCGCTGGAGCCTGCCAGTGTGGACGCCGCCCTTCGCAGCTGGGAGCTTGGCCGCAGCCCCGAGCGCTGGGGCCTGATTGCGCTGACGGACCTGGCGGCACGCACCAGCAGCGTGACCCTGGCCGGCCTGGGCGACGTGGTGGGCGGCTTGCGCGCTGCCGGCCTGTCCGCTCTGAACGCGGCCGGGCCTCTGAAGCGGGCCTTGGTACAGCAGTTGGTGTTCGGTTCGCGCAGCGCTGGTTGAAGCGGCAGGTCCTCAGTTGGGGTTGCCGACCAGCACGAAGGGTGCCCAGTAGAAGGGGCTGCGGAACTGCGGGTCGGCCAGCAGCTTGAGCTTGGCGGCCCGCAGCGCCTGGGTACGGCTCTGGTTTCGCCACGCGGTGTGGAAATGCGTCATCAGCACTCGGGTGGACTCGTCATCCACGGGCCAGAGGGTGAGCAGGGCACTTTCGGCCCCGGCAGAAAACACAGCCCGCTTGAAGCCTAGGAACTCGTCGCCTGCGGCCACCTTGCCCGCGCCGCTGTTGCAGGCCGACAGCACCACCATGCGGGCCGAAGACAGGTTGAGCTGCGCCAGTTCGCGGGCCTCCAGGTCGGAGCCGAGCGGTGAGGTTCGGGTGAGCTTGATGGTCGAGAACATCGGGTCCGTCTCGTCCACCACGGCGTGTGCGGCCACGTGCAGCACCAGCGAGCCCGGCGCCGCCTTGACCAGGCGTTCCTTGGTCGCATCGGTGCGCAGCATCACAACCGGATCGGCATAGAGGGTGCGGATGGCCTGCACCTCGGCCTCAGAGCCGGGCAGGTCCCACTCCTTGCGGCCCAGTTCCGGGTTGCCCAGGGCCACCAGCCCGCTGCGCGGCGCGGCCGCGGTGCCACCCCGCACGAGGCTGGCCGACAGCTCGGTGGCTACCGGGAAGGCCTCGATCAACCAGCGCCGGCCGTCGTGCAGGGCGTGGATGGGCAGCATGTGCAGCGAGCGATGCGGGATGACGATGAGCTCCCGTCCCTCCAGGCCCAGCGGAAGCAGCGGGCGGACGAGGTCATCGAACAGGGCCTGCGCGCTGGCCTGCGCAGCCCGGTCTTCATCCTCGATCTGCTTTCGGAACTGGTTCACACGCCGCAGCAGATCGGCCCCACCGATGCGAAGCACACGCCCGTCAATGCGGTCGCGGCTGACGACCAGCGCCACCAGATGCTGCGTTAGCTGGTGGTACGACACGATGCGCTGGTCGGCGCGCAAGGCCTGTTGCACCTCGCCCAGGCTCTTCGACGGCGTGGCCTGGCTGACGACCTGGCCGCCCACCTTGGCCTGCAGGTCGAGCATGGCGCGCGCGCGGCCCGCTTCGCTCGCGGCGAAGGCCGCGGCCCAGTCGCCCTCGGTGGCAAAGAAGTCCACCGCCTCATCGAACACGTCCTGCAACCCGCCGCTCAGGGCCTGCCGAATCTCGGCGCTGCTGAAGGTCTGCCGCGCGGCCTCGGCTTCGCGGATGAGGCTCAGCAGAGAGCTGCGCGCGGCCGCCTTGTCGCCCAGGGCCCGTTGGGCACGGGCCCGGCTGAGCTCCACCATCACCGCCTGTAGCGCGAGCTGGCGCTCACGGCTGACGGCCAGGGCACGGTCCAGCAGGGGCAGGGCGTCGGCTGGCTTGCCGCGCCGCAAGGCAATGTCCGCCTGCACCCGCAGGGCGGGCACCAGGATGCCCGGGTCGGTCTCAGCCTGCACTTTCGCAACCTCGCTGGCCGCCTCATCTACGCGCCCGGCCCGCAGCAGCAGCGATGCGGTGGTGATGGCGTACTCAGCGCGTACGAACGGGGCGCCAAAGCGTGGCAGCGCTTCCGCGCCTTTCTGCGCCTCACCCAAGGCTTCGGTGACTTTGCCCTCGCTCATGAACTGCAGCGCCTTGATGCGGTGCAGATTGGCGCGAATCACGGGCAGGTTGGGCTGCACCCAGTTCTCGTAACCCTGGCGGATCGACTCGAACGCCGAGTCGGCCCAGTACCCGGCCTGCTGGTGGTTGCCCGCCAGGCTGTCGGCCGTGGCAATGTCGGTCTTGGCGTAGATGTTGGCGCCGCCATAGCCATTGCTGCTTTGCTGGTTGGCAAGAAACAGGGCGCGCGCAGCCATGCGTACGGCTTCGCGGAATTGTCCGCGGCTGGCCAGTTGCTGCGACGACGCGCAGTAGTCGCCCCAAGCCCTGCGCACCGGGTCAGACTCGATCAGGTATCGCCCGGCCTGGCTCAGGCCAGCCAGGTTGCTGATGTCCTTCCAGAACTCATCGGGGGCACGGCTTTGCCGTTGGCCCCAGGCTGCCTGCGACAGGGCCACGCCCAGCGCCAAACCCGCGATCCATCGTTTCATTGACAGGCTTCCAGCAACGATCTGGCCAAAATCCTTGAGGACTTGCGCCTGGCTTGCAAGCAGCGCCGTCCGGCGGCCTGACGATCTACAGATGCCGATGGCCCAGGGCAGGGATGCGCGCACGCGCCGCAGCGATGGCGGGCAAGTCCAGCTCAGTCACCACCACGCCTTCGCCCTCGGGGCGCACGGCCAGCACCTCGCCCCAGGGGCTGATGGCCATGCTGTGGCCCCAGGTGCGGCGGCCGTTCTGGTGAAGGCCCCCCTGTGCGGCGGCCAGCACATAGCACTGGTTTTCGATGGCGCGCGCGCGCAGCAGCACCTCCCAATGCGCCTGGCCGGTGGTGTGGGTGAAGGCGCTCGGCACGAGCATCAGGTCGCAGGGCGCGGGGCTTGACAGGGCGCGGTACAGCTCGGGGAAGCGCAGGTCGTAGCAGATGGACAGGCCCACGCGAAGGGGTGGCCCGCCGCCTTCTGCATGGGCCAGGTCAAAGGCCACTGGCTTGCTGCCGGCCTGCAGCACCCGGGCCTCGTCAAACTGCTCGGCCCCATTGTTCAGACGAAACAGGTGGATCTTGTCGTAGCGGGCGGCCAGTGTGCCGTCAGGCCGGAACACCAGGGTGGTGTTGAACACCTTGTTGGGCAGCTCGGCAGGGGCGTCGGGTTTCAGGGGCAGGGTGCCGCCGACCACCGTGATCTGCAGTTCCACCGCAGCTTGGCGAAGCATGGCCTGGATGGGGGCGCGGGTGTCGGCCGAAGCGGCTGCGGTTGGGTTGGCCCAATCAACCAGGGCCTCGGCCACCGCCAGCTTGTCGGTGTCGCGCTGGCCCAGGAGGCAGAAGTACTCGGGCAGGCAGGCCAGTTTGGCACCCTGGGCGGCGGCTTCTTCCAGCATACGCCGCGCGGCCATGAGGTTGGCCATCAGGTCGGTGCCTGACACGGTTTGGATGGCGGCGACTTTCATCAAGTCAGTTTAGGCGGCCCAGACCCTCCGCCGCAGCTTGCACGCGTGACCGGTAGCCCAGAACAGCGGGTCAAAGCCCCACAGTGACCGGGCTGGGCAGCGTGGTCAAGTCACAGTCGGCCTGATCGGCCGAACGTTCCACAACCAGGAAGCTCGCCTCGCGCAGCGCCAGCAAGGCGTGGTGCCAGGTGCCCGGCGCCAGGCTCACCGCCTGATGGCCCTGGCAGACAAAGGCACGCAGCGTGGCGAGGTCGGCGGTGCCTTCCGGCGCGCCTTGAGCCACCAGCACCACGTAGGCGGGCTCGCCCGCGGCGACCCCGAGCGGCGCGAAGGTCTGCGAGCCGCGCCGGTGCACCTCAAGCCCGGTCGCCCTGAAGGGGAAGTCCCGTGCCTTGGCGTGGAACAGCGCCAGCGTGGGCTGGCCGCCGCTCGCCGTGAGCGACAAGGCCCGCGGCCAGTCAAGGCGCTGGCTGCTGCCCTCATTGATCGGCCTGGCGTTGGCCACCAGCCCGGCGGCAGGCCATTCGACGAGTGCGCCGTAGGGCGCGAAGGCCGCTGCGGTGATGGGCTCGGCCGTCAGCGTCAAGCGACCGTCAGACCGATCATCAACGCGCAGCATTGAGCATGGCGTGCAGCAGCACATTGGCTCCGGCCTCAATGTGCTCAGGCTGGGCGTCCTCGATCTCGTTGTGGCTGATGCCGTCCTTGCAGGGGATGAAGATCATCGCGGTGGGGCAGGTGCGGGCCAGGTAGACCGCGTCGTGCCCGGCGCCACTGACCACGTCCATGTGCGGCAGGCCCAGCGTCACGGCAGCACGGCGCACCGTGTCGGCGGCGCTGAAGGCGCAGGGTGGAAACTGGGTGGCCAGCTTCACCTCGATGCGGGTGCCGGCGGCGGCCTCGGCCCGGGCGCAAGCCGTCTTGAGCGCTGCATCCATGCGCATCAGGCCGTCTTCAGTGGGGTGGCGCAGGTCGACCGTGAAGCGCACCTCGCCGGGGATGGTGTTGCGCGAATTCGGCAGCACCTGCATGTGGCCCACTGTGCCGCGCCCGTGGGGGGCTTCGGCCAGGGCCATCGCGTTGACCGCCTGCACCACCTGGGCGGCAGCGAGCAGGGCGTCGCGCCGCAGGGGCATGGGCGTGGGCCCGGCGTGCGCGTTCTGCCCGGTGGCCACCAGGTCGTACCAGCGCTGGCCCAGGGCACCCGTCACCACCCCAATGGGCAGGCTCGCGTCCTCCAGCACCGGGCCTTGCTCGATGTGGGTCTCAAAGTAGGCGGCATAGCCTGCAAACCCAGGCACCGCACCGACCTCGGTCTCGCCGGCATAGCCAATCCGCTGCAACTCGGCCCCGACGGTGTTGCCATTCACGTCTTTCGCAGCCAGGATGTCGGCCACACGGAACACCTTGGCGAACGCGCCAGAGCCCATCATCACCGGCGTGAAGCGGGAGCCCTCTTCATTGGTCCAGATGGCCACCTCGATCGGCGCGGCGGTGTCCAGGCCCAGGTCGTTGAGGGTGCGCACCACCTCCAGCCCGGCCAGCACGCCGTAGTTGCCGTC
>CAZRRW010000030.1:0-16225 GCA_964602505.1 uncultured Burkholderiaceae bacterium | reverse complement strand
GCAAATTCGCCAGGACGATCGCTGGCAACAGTTGCCGGTGGTGGCGGCTACGGCGGCCGTGGCGGTGGCCGTGGCGACGGTGGCTACGGTGGTCGCGGCGGTGATCGCTACTGATCCATCACACACCTCCCGCTCAGCGCAAAAGGCCCTTCGGGGCCTTTTTTGTTGCCCTGCTCGCCCCGCCCTGCTCGGGCCCGCAGAGTGAGGCGCCGCCTCTTGGCGTCCCTTGTGTCCGCGGCAGGCTCGCGGCTGCGCAGCCTCAGCGCTCGCTGGCGCGGTGCTTGCGCGGGCGGCCCGCCAGCAGCCGGTCAAACACTGGGTTAGGCAACAGGCGCAGCAACTTGGCCACCCAGGCCATCTGCCAGGGGATGACCCGGTAGCTCGCACCCGCCTCAATGGCCGCCACCGCACGGTCGGCAAAGGCCTCGGCCGACATCAGGAAGGGCATGGCGTAGCGGTTCTGCCGGGTCAGTGGCGTATCGATGTAGCCCGGCAGCAGCGTGACCACCCGAACCCGCCCCCCCGACGCAGCCTTCAATTCACCGCGCAGGCTTTCGCAATAGCTGATGACTGCCGCCTTGCTGCCGCAGTAGGCCCCGTGGCCGGGCAGGCCGCGGATGCCGGCCACGCTGGCGATGCCCACCAGGGTGCCACTGCCGCGCGCCAGCATGGGCTGGATGAAGGGCTGAAACGTCGCAGCCATGCCGATGTTGTTGGTCTCGAAGGTGGCCCGCATCACCTCGATGTCGGCCAACTCGGCCGTGTCCATGCCGATGCTCACGCCCGCATTGGCCACCACAACGTCGGGCACCCCCAGTTCGGCCACGCAGCGCTGGCCTGCGGCGGTGATGGACACCACATCCCGCACATCGGCACCAAACACCCGCCAACGGCTTGCGTCCAGGCCTTGGCTGCGAGCCCATTGCGCCGTCTCATCGGTGCGCCGCGCCACCAGGGCCAGGGTGTAGCCTGCGTCGTGGAAGCGCTGCGCCAGAGCCTGGCCGATCCCGCTGGAAGCACCCGTGATGAAAGCGATCTTCATGGCTTCGCGCCCGTGGCAGGCGCCGGTTTGGGCTGGGTGGCGCTGCGGGGCTGGATGACCGCCCGCACCCGTCCGCTCAGCTCGCCCACCCGCTGCAAGTTGTCGTAGGTCATCTCGTTGGCGGTGAACACGTCGTTGTCACGCCTCAGGGTCACCGGCAGATGCGACTTCACCTGCTCGGTGTCGGTGAACACATGCAGGAACTCGCCCCGATACTCGATCAGGGGGGAGTCCCTCGCCTCGCCCTGGCCTGCGGGGCGGCGCACCACGGCGTCGCCCATCAGCTGCACCTCGGTGCCATCGCTGTTCGACAAGGCCGTGCGCGCGCTGGCCTGCGTGACCACACGCTGCGGGTTCAGGGCCACCAGGCGCACGCCATCCACCTCAAACTGCGCCCGGGCCGGAAAGTGCCGCGCCTCGGTGCCGGTGATGACCCACTGCAAGGCTCCGTCTGGTGCAAAGGCCTGCAGGGCGAAGTCGTACACGATGTAGTCAGGCGTCTGGCGTGAGGCCGGCTTCGGCCCGGCGGGCTCCAGCAACGGCGTGGAGCGCACCAGCCAGTAGGTCAGCGCCGCCAGTATCCCCATCAGCACCACTGGCAGGTAGATCGACACAGCGTCCACCGCGGCAGCCAGCCAGCGGCCCACCCTTTGGCGCGCCGTCATGCGCCCGCCTCTGCCAGGAGGCTGTCGTATCGACCCGCCGCCTTGAGCAGCAGGTCGCAGAACTCGCGGGCGGCGCCCTGGCCGCCCGGCGCCTGCGTGACGTGATGCACCCGGCTGCGGACCTCGGCATGTGCGTTCGGCGGTGCGGCGCTGAACGCCGCCCGGGTCAGCAGCGGCAGGTCGGGCCAGTCGTCACCCATGGCGGCCACCTGTGCCCAGCCCAGCCCAGCCTGCGCGAGCAGGGCTTCGGCCGCGGGCAGTTTGTCACTCTGCCCCAGGCGCACCTCGGCCTCTCCCAGCCCCAGGTCGCTCAGCCGGCGGCGAAGCGCGGCACCGTCGCGGCCACTGACAACCCACACCCGCAGGCCTGCCTCGCGAAGCAGTTTCAGGCCATGGCCATCCAGTACGCTGAAGCGCTTGAGCACCTCGCCGTCGGCGCCATAGAAAAGGCTGCCGTCGGTAAGCACCCCGTCAACGTCAAACAGTGCGGCGCAGAGGCCACCGGGCACGACGACCGCCATGCCTCAGATCACCTTGGCGAGCATGAGGTCGTGCGCATGCAGCGCCCCGACCAGGGTTCCGTCGGCCGAGGTGACCAGCACCTGGGTGATGCGCCTACGCTCCATCAGCTCGGCAGCTTCGGCGGCCAGGGCGTCGGGCCGCACGCTGTGCGGGCGCTGGCTCATCATGTCAGCCGCTCGCAGGCTTCGGAAGTCGCGCCCGCCGGGCGCGTCCGCGCGCTCCAGCAGACGGCGCAGGTCGCCATCGGTGAAGATGCCGACAGCCCGGCTTTCGGCGTCCACCACCGCCGTCATGCCCAGGCCCTTCTTGGTCATCTCCAGCATCACCTCGGCGAACGGGGCGTCCCGCGGCACCCGCGGCACCGCGTCGCCCTGCTTCATCACGTCGCGCACATGGGTCAGCAGCTTGCGGCCCAGCGCGCCACCGGGGTGGCTGCGGGCGAAATCTTCCTCGCGAAAGCCACGCGCCTCCAGCAGGGCCACGGCCAGGGCGTCGCCCAGCGCCATCTGCGCCACCGTGCTGGCGGTGGGGGCCAGGTTCAGCGGGCAGGCCTCTTTCTCGACCGATGCGTCGAGCACCACGTCGGCCTGCTGCGCCAGGGTGGACTGCATGCGCCCCGTCATGCCGATCAAGGGTACGCCCAGGCGCTTGATGACGGGCAGGATGGTGGTGAGCTCCTCGACCTCGCCTGAGTTCGAGATGGCCAGGATCACGTCACTCGGGGTCACCATGCCCAGGTCGCCATGGCTGGCCTCGGCCGGGTGCAGGAACAGCGCGGGCGTGCCGGTGGAGGCCAGGGTCGCGGCCATCTTGCGTGCGATGTGGCCGCTTTTGCCAATGCCGGTGACGACCACTCGGCCCTTGCAGGCGAGCATGCAGGCCACTGCATCGGTAAAGGCCTTTGCCATGGCGCTGCCATCGGCCAGGCGGTCTCGCAGGCGCACCAGCGCTGCGGCCTCGATGTCGAGCGTGCCTCGCGCCAAGGCCACCGTCTGGCCCGGATCGGGGCCGCGCACAGCGGACTTGACGGGGACGGCTACCATCGTTCGATTATGGCGTCGAGCCTCGAAGTCACCTTGCTCTATCTGCTGGCCGCCGTGGTGGCGGTGGTGGTGTTCCGCTCGCTGAAGCTGCCCCCCATCCTGGGCTACCTGGCGGTGGGCGTGCTGATCGGGCCGAATGCGCTGGCCCTGGCACAGGACACCCAGGGCGTTCGATACCTGGCCGAGTTCGGCGTGGTGTTCCTGATGTTCGTGCTGGGGCTCGAGTTCAGCCTGCCCAAGCTGCGCGCCATGCGCCGCCACGTGTTTGGCCTGGGGGTGATGCAGGTGGTGCTGACCATGCTGGCCGTGGCCCTGGCGGCCCTGGCGCTGAGGCAGTTCGGCATGCTGGCCGACTGGCACCTGAGCTGGCAGGACGCCCTGGCCCTGGGCGGGGCCATGGCCATGTCGTCCACCGCCATCCTGGTCAAGCTGATCAGCGAGCGCATGGAGCTCGACAGCGAACACGGGCGTCGCGTCATCGGGGTCCTGCTGTTCCAGGACTTGGCGGTGGTGCCCCTGCTGGTGTTGATCCCGGCCCTGGGCGCCCCAGCCGAGCAGCTGGCCTGGGCCCTGACACTGGCCGTGTTCAAGGCCACGGTGCTGCTGGTCGTCCTGCTGACCATCGGGCAGACGCTGATGCGCAAGTGGCTGACCCTGGTGGCGCGGCGCAAGAGCAATGATCTGTTCGTGCTGAACATCCTGCTCATCACCCTGGGCTTTTCCTGGCTCACCGAACACGCCGGCCTGAGCCTGGCCCTGGGTGCCTTTGTGGCGGGCATGTTGATCTCGGAGACGGAATACAAGCACCAGGTCGAAACCGATATCCGGCCCTTTCACGATGTGCTGCTGGGCCTGTTCTTCATCACCATCGGCATGCTGCTCGACTGGCGCCAGGTGTGGCAGAACATCGGCCTGGTATTCGCCCTCACCGTGCTGCCGGTGCTGTTCAAGTTTGCGCTGGTGACGGCCTTGGCCAAGCTCACCGGCGCCAGCTCGGGCACCGCCCTGCGCACCGGGCTGTACCTGGCCCAGGCGGGCGAGTTCGGCTTTGTGCTGCTGACGCTGGCCGACCAGAACGGCCTGATTGCCCCTAGCCTGACCAACCCCATCCTCGCCTCGATGGTGCTGTCGATGCTGGCCACACCCTTCATCATCCTGGCCAGCAACCGCATCGTCATGCGGATGTCGTCAAGCGAATGGCTGCTGCAGTCGGTGGCCATGACCAGCATCGCCAAGAAGTCCATCAACACCCAGAAGCACATCATCATCTGTGGCTATGGGCGCTGCGGGCAGAACCTGGCCCGACTGCTGGACGTCGAGCACATCCCCTACATCGCGCTCGACCTGGACCCAGACCGGGTGCGCGAGGCCGCCGCCGCCGGCCACAACGTGGTGTTTGGCGACGCCGCCCGGCTGCAGGCCCTGATGGCCGCTGGCCTGGCCCGCGCCAGCGCCGTGGCGGTGACCTACCTCGACACCGCCAGCGCACTGAAGGTGCTTTCGGTGGCACGGCAGCATGCGCCCACGGTGCCGGTGCTGGTGCGTACGCTCGATGACGCCGCCCTCGACCGCCTGCGCGCTGCTGGCGCAGCCGAGGTGGTGCCCGAGGCCATCGAAGGCTCGCTCATGCTGGCCAGCCATGCCCTGGCCCTGGTGGGCGTGCCCATGCGCCGGGTGATCCGCACGGTGCAGAACCAGCGCGACGCGCGCTACAGCCTGCTGCGTGGCTACTTCCACGGCGCTGACGACGACACCGCCGACGAGGTGGACCATGAACGCTTGCACAGCATCACCCTGCCCGTGGGCGCGGCGTCCGCCGGGCGGCCCCTGGCTGCCCTGCACCTGCGTGAGCTGGGGGCCGACGTGGTGGCGGTGCGCCGCGACGGCGTCAACCTGGCGGCGCTGGACGAGCAGCACCTGCGCGGCGGCGACACCATCGTGCTCTACGGCACGCCCGCCGCGCTGGCGCTGGCCGAAGACGTGTTGCTGAAGGCTTGAGCTGCCGCTCGGTGCACCAGCGGGGCGCCCGGGCCGCTCCCTCGGGCCACCCCGGCGAAAGTCGCTCTAGGCAAAACCCGGTACTGTTGAAGGGCTTTGAGCCTGCATGATGTTGCGGTTGTTCATTCAAACCTGAGGGGATCTCCATGAGCGTTCAGATTCAGCGCCGCCACCTGCTGGCGGCTTCGGGGGCCGGTGCCGCCGTGGCGGCGGTCAGCGCGGCCGGGTTTGCCTGGGCGCAGGCTGGCGTGGGCACGCCCACCCCTGTGGCCAATGGCGTGCGCCGCATGCAGCTGGGCACCATGGAGGTGATTGCCCTGAACGACGGCGTGCTGCGCCGCCCCTTGGGTGAGGAGTTTGTGCGCAATGCGCCCCTGGCCAATGTGCAGGCCGAGCTGCGCATGCAGGGCCTGCCCACCGAGTTCATTGACACGCCCTTCACACCCTTCCTGGTGGTTGACGGCGGCCAGCGCACCCTGATTGACACCGGCTTCGCCGACAACGGCCCGCCTACCACCGGCCGCCTGCGCGCCAACCTCACCAGCATCGGCCTCACGCCCGACAGCATCGACACGGTGCTGATCAGCCATTTCCATGGGGACCACATCAACGGCCTGCGCGACCGCGCCGGGCAGCTGGTGTTCCCCCGCGCACGCATCCTGGTGCCCGAGCCGGAGTACGCCTTCTGGATGGACGACGCCCGCATGAACGCAGCCCCGGAGGCCATGCGCGGCGCCTTCATGGCGGTGCGCCGGGTGTTTGCCGGCATGCCGCCGGGCCGGGTGCAGATGTTCACCCCCGGCATCGACGTGATGCCCGGCATTGCCAGCGTGCCGGCCTATGGCCACACGCCGGGCCACACCCTGTTCCGTGTCGAATCGCTGGGCCAGCGCTTCATGTACGTGGCCGACCTGACCAACATCCCCGAGCTGTTTGCCCGCCAGCCCGACTGGGCGGTGCAATTCGACATGAACGCCGACCAGGCGCGCGAAACCCGCCGCCGCGTGTTTGACATGCTGGTCAGCCAGCGCATGACGGCCGGGGGCTTCCACTTCCCCTTCCCGGCCTTTGGCACCATCGCGCGCGCCAACAACGCGGGCAACGGCTACCAGTTCACGCCCACGGCCTGATGCGGCGCATCCGCTTGGGGCCAGCCGCTGCGGCTGGCGTCACGCGCAGGGCCACCTTCGGGTGGCCTTTTTTGTGGTGCGCGCCGGTGGCCACCACCGCCTTCGGGGCCGACCCCACAGCCGCCGAGGCGGCCGTGCTGCAACGCGCGGCTCAGCGTCATGGCCTGGCCCTGCTGCTGCGCCACGCCCAAACCGACCCCGGCGTGGGCGACCCCCCGGGCTTTCGCCTGAACGACTGCAGCACCCAGCGCAACCTGAGCGAGGCGGGGCGCGCGCAGGCCGCGCGCATTGGCGACTGGCTGCGCAGGCAGCAGCTGCGGCCCACCGAGCTGAGAACCAGCCAGTGGTGCCGCTGCCAAGACACGGCCCGGCTCGCTGGCGCGGCCCTGGGCCTGACGGCAGACGACTGGCCCGCGCTCAACAGCTTTTTTGACGACCGCAGCCAGGAGACGCGCCAGAGCGCCGAACTGCGCAGCGCCATCGCCCGCCTGCAGCCGGGGCGGCTGGCCCTGTGGGTGACCCACCAGGTCAACATCACCGCCATCACCGGGGAGGTGCCGACCATGGGCGAGGCCTTTGCCGTCGGCCCGGCAGGCGGCCCCACATTGGGGATACTCTCGCGGCTTCGCTTTGCGGCCTGACCCCCATGACCCCTTCTGACTACATCCGCCAGCACATCCGCACCGTGCCCGACTGGCCCGCGCCGGGCGTGCAGTTCCGCGACATCACGCCCCTGCTGCGCGACCCCAAGGTCTTTCGGGTGCTGATTGACCTGTTTGTGCACCGCTACTTCGACACCCGGCCCAACGCCATTGCCGGCCTGGACGCTCGGGGCTTCATCATCGGCTCGGTGGTGGCCTACGAGCTGAACGTGGGCTTCATTCCCATCCGCAAGAAGGGCAAGCTGCCCTACCAGACCGTCGCCGAAGAGTACGAACTCGAGTACGGCAGCGCCACGGTAGAGATTCACGCCGACGCCGCCAGGGCCGGCGACCGGGTGGTGCTGATCGACGACCTGATCGCCACCGGCGGCACCATGATGGCCGGCAAGAAGCTGCTGGAGCGCCTGGGCGCCACCGTGGTGGAAGGCGCCGCCATCGTCGACCTGCCGGAGCTGGGTGGCTCGGACAAGCTGAAGGCCGCCGGCCTGCCCCTGTTCACGCTGGTGGACTTTTCGGGCCACTGAGCCGCCCGCGCCGCCCCGCGCGGGCTTGCTGCGGCGCATCACAGGGTTTGTCCGGCTTCGCAGGGCTGTTGTCTTGTACGAACGTACAAGACGTGTTGAACGCTCGTACAAGAACCGCCGACATCGAGGGGGCCGAGTCCGACCAGCCGGGGCGCAAGCGCGCCATCCTGCTGGCGGCCGAACGCCTGTTTGCCCGGCACGGCTACCACGCCGTGTCCATCCGCCAGATTGCCGAAGAGGCCGGGGTACCGCTGGCGCTGGTGGGCTACTACTACGGGCCCAAGCACGAGCTGTTTCATGCCATCTTCGCCCACTGGAACGCCACCATCCAGCAGCGCCTGGCACGCCTGGCCGTGGCGCGCACGGCCCCCAAGGCGCAGCGCCTGCGGGCCATCATCTGCGCCTTTGTCGAACCGGTGCTGGCCCTGCGCGCCAGCGAGGAGGGCGAGTCGTATGCCCTGCTGGTGGCGCGTGAGCTGGCCTACAACTCCGCCGAGGTCGACCGAGCCCTGCGAGAGTTCTTTGACCCGCTGGCGCATGCCTTCATCGACGCGCTGAACGAAGCCTTGGCACATGCCAGCCGGGCCGACGTGGCCTGGTGCTACCAGTTCGCCCTGGGGGCCTTGCTGCATCACCTGAGCGATGTGCGCGTGTCACGCCTGGCCCGCAAACCCAGCTTGCGTAGCAACGCGGCCTCCACGGCCCTGCTGGTGAGTTTCATCGTGGGCGGCATCCGCGCCGCCTTGCCCGCCCCCAAGGGGCCCACCCGTCCTTCCACCAAAAGCCAACCGACCAGGAGACCTGCATGACCCAAGCCCTTCTCAAGCGCCGCACCCTCATGGCACACGCCGCCGCCGGTGCCGCCGCGCTGGCCAGCCCGCTGGCGGTGCGCGCCCAGGCGCCCGCCACCAAGATCATGCTCGGCTACACCGCCGTGAGCGACTTCGCCGCCGCCTTCTGCGCCAAGGAGGAGGGCTTCTTCTCCCGGCGCGGGCTCGATGTCGAGCTGCAGCTCATCCAGCTCAACCCCATGATCCCGGCGGCCATGCAGTCCAACTCCATCCAGATCGGCGGCCCCACGCCGCCAGTGATGATCCAGGCGGTGGACGGCGGGCTGGACCTGGTGGCCATTGCCGGCGGCAGCGTGACCAACCGCACCGCCACCAACTACGGGCTGGTGGCCCGCACCGGCGTCACCATCCGCACCGCGCAGGACTGCGTGGGCAAGAAGATCGGCGTGCCGGGGCTTGGGGCCTTCCTCCATGTGCTGTTCCGCAAGTGGCTGACCGAGAAGGGCGTCAACTTCCGGCAGGTGCAGTTCATCGAGACGGCCTTCCCGCAGCACAACGATGTGCTGCGCGGTGGCTCGGTGGACGCAGTGGTCACGGCCGACCCCTTCATGGCCCGCATCGTCGCGGGCGGCGCGGGGGGCGCGCCGCTGCACTTCGCCAGCGACCTGCCGGACGGCCAGCCCGCCATCCTGTACAGCGCCACCCGGGCCTGGGCCACGGCCAACGCCAACCAGGTGCGCGCCTTCCGCGAGGCCATTGCCGAAGGCGTGACTTTCGTGGGGGCCAACCTGCCCAAGGCCCGTGAGCACCTGGGCAAGTACACCCGGCTTCCGCCCGAGATCCTGGCCACGGTGCAGATCTCTACCCTGCGCCCCACGGTGTCGGTGGACAACATGCGCTTCTGGATCGACGTGATGCGCACCCAGGAGATGTTGAGGACCAACATCGACCCAACCCGCCTGGTCGTGTGAGCCTGAACGCCGCCGCCGCGCTCGACTTCGCCGGGGTGTCCATCCACCTCGACGGGCGCGAGATCGTCGAGCCCACCTCGCTGTCCATCGCCCCCGGCGAGTTCGTCTGCATCGTGGGCCCCAGCGGGTGTGGCAAGACCACGCTGCTACGGGCCGCGGGCGGGCTGCTCACGGCCCAGGCAGGGCAGGTGCGCGGTGCCGTCAGCCGCCATGGCCAGGCCGTCACCGCGCCCTCGCGCGACGTGGCCATCGTCTTCCAGGACTATGGCCGCGCCTTGCTGCCCTGGCGCACCGCCGAAGGCAATGTGAGCCTGGCGCTGGAGGCCGCTGGCGTGCCCGCCACCGAGCGGCCCGCGCGGATTGCCGAGGCCTTGGCCAAGGTGGGCCTGTCGGCCCACGCCACCAAGTTCCCCAACCAGTTGTCGGGCGGCATGCAGCAGCGGCTGCAGATTGCCCGCTGTCTGGCGCAGAACCCGAGCGTGCTGATGATGGACGAGCCCTTCGGCGCGCTGGACGCCCTGACCCGCCAAGGCCTGCAGGACGAGGTGGCCCGCCTGGTACATAAGCAGGGCATCACCGCCCTGTTCGTCACGCACGATCTGGAAGAAGCCATTTATCTGGGCGACCGGGTGATTGCCATGCAGGCCTCGCCGGGCCGCATTGCGCGCATGATCGAGGTGTCCATCCCGCGCCCGCGCGACCAGCTGAGCACCCGCGAGCACCCCGAGTTTCTGCGGCTGAGGCGCGAGCTGTTTGCCTTCATCGAGGCGACCCACTGACATGAGCCCAGGCGCAACGCACTCAGGCACACGCGTCACGGCCGTGGTCAAGGCCCTGGTGCTGCCGGTGGCTGGCCTGCTGGCGCTGGAATGGGTGGCCCGCTCCATCGGGTTCTCCGACTCGATTGCGCCGCCCTCCAAGGCCCTGGCCGAGCTGTGGAAGGCCCTGGGCGACGGCAGCCTGCTCAAGGCCACCGGCTTCACCCTGTATGCCGCCGGCCTGGGCCTGGGCATCGGCGGCGGGCTGGGCGTGCTGCTGGGCCTGGTGCTGGGGCTGAGTCGGCGGGCCGCCGAGGCCGCCTTTCTGAGCATGGAGGTCTTCCGCCCCATTCCCAGCGTGGCGCTGATTCCCCTGGCCATGCTGGTGTTCGGCTTTGGGGTGGACATGGAGGCCAGCATCGTGGCCTTTGCCACCTTCTGGCCACTGGCCATCCTGACCCAGGCCGCCGTGCGCCAGGTGGAGCCACGGCTGCTGGAGGTGGCCACGGTGCTGGGCCTGTCGGCCCCGGCCCGGGTGTGGAAGATCGTGCTGCCCGCCATCGTGCCGCGCCTGTTTGTGGCGCTTCGCCTGGGCGTGGGGGTGGCCCTGGTGGTGGCAGTGACGGTGGAGATTGCCGCCAACCCGCACGGCCTGGGCTTTGGCCTGTCGATGGCGCAGCAAAGCCTGCGCCCGGCCCTGATGCTGGGCTGGCTGTTCTGGATTGCCTGTGTGGGCTTCGTGCTGAATGCCGCCACCCTGTGGCTGCAGAACGCCGTGGCCCGGCGCATGGGGGCCGCGCCATGAACGCCCCGCGCCCGGCGGCCCTGGCCTCGTCGCTGGCGGTGCTGCTGGCGCTGCTGGGCCTGTGGTGGGCGGCCAGCCATGGGCAATGGGTGAGCAAGGTGTTCCTGCCCACACCCGAAAGTGCCTGGGCCAGCTTGTGGGACGGCCTGCTTCGCGGCGAGCTGCTGGCCTTCACCCAGGGCACGGTGTCACGCATGGTGCAGGGCTGGCTGCTGGCCTCTGCGGTGGGCATTGCGCTGGGTGCGGCCATTGGGGTGTCGGCCCAGGCCCGGGCCTACCTGCAGCCCACCCTGGAGTTCGTGCGCCCGCTGCCAGCCAGCGCCATCATTCCCCTGGCCATTGCCATCTGGGGGCTCAGCCCAACCATGGTGCTGTCGGTGGTGGCCTTTGGTGCGCTGTGGCCGGTGCTGCTGGCCACCGTGCATGGCTTTGCCTCGGTGGAGCCGCGGCTCAACGAGGTGGCCCGCTGCCTGGGCCTGTCGCGCGTGGCCTATGTGTGGAAGATTGGCCTGCCCAATGCCCTGCCCGACATCCTGGCGGGCATGCGCCTGTCCATGACCGTCGCCCTCATCGTCACCGTGGTGGGCGAAATGATTGCCTCGCAGGCCGGCCTGGGCCAGGCCATCCTGCTGGCCGCCCGCAGCTTTCGTGCGAGCGAGCTGTTTGCCGGCATCGCGCTGCTGGGCGCCATTGGTTTTGTGAGCAATGCGCTGCTGGCCCTGGCCGAGCGCCGACTCCTGCGCTGGCAGCACCCCCACTGACCCTGACCCGTCAAGACCCGAGCCCGAAAGGAGCCCCCATGGCCCGCAAGTTTGTTGACCTGTCCATCTTTCTTGAGAACGATGTGCTGAGCGACCCGCCCGCCTTCGCACCCAAGATCCAGTACTTCACCCACGAGAACACCTTTTCGCAGATCGAGCCCTTCTTCCCGGGCCTGAAGAAGGAAGACCTGCCCGATGGCGAGGGCTGGGCGGTGGAGATGGTGCAGCTTTCCACCCACAACGGCACGCACCTGGATGCGCCCTATCACTTTCACTCCACCATGGATGCGAAGCTCGGTGAACGCAAGCCCGCCATCGCCATCCACGACGTGCCGCTGGAGTGGTGCTTTCAGCCCGGCGTGAAGCTGGACTTCCGCGACAAGCCCGACGGCTATGTGGTCACCGCAGCTGATGTGGAGGCAGAGCTCAAGCGCATCAACCACACCCTGAGCCCGCTGGAGATCGTGGTGGTGAACACCCGGGCGGGCTCGCGCTATGGCCACCCCGACTACGTGAGCTCTGGCGCGGGCATGGGCTATGACGCCACCATGTACCTGCTGGAGCGCGGCGTGCGCCTGACCGGCACCGACGCCTGGAGCTGGGACGCGCCCTTTGTGCACACGGCACAGAAATACGGCGCCAGCAAGGACGCCTCGCTCATCTGGGAAGGACACAAGGCCGGGCGCGCCATCGGCTACTGCCACATCGAGAAGCTGCACAACCTGGAGGCCATTCCGTCCACTGGCTTCTATGTCTCGTGCTTTCCGCACAAGATCCGCGGGGCCAGCGCCGGCTGGACCCGCGCGGTGGCCATCTTTGACGACGCCCTGCTGCCGGGCAGTGAGCAGGCGCTGGCGCAGTTTGAGGCCGCCACCGCCTGAGCACGATCAGACCCCATCCACCCCGCACCCCCGCCGCACCCACCATGCACGCCCTGAACCACACCCACGACCCAGCGGCCCAAAGCTGGGTGGCCAGCGCCAACGGCCACGCGGACTTCCCCATCCAGAACCTGCCGATCGCCGAATTTCGGCCACGGGGCACGGCGCAGCCCTTCCGGGGCGGCATGGCCATCGGCGACGACATCGTCGACCTGGCAGCCCTGGCCAAGGCGGGGGTTCTGCGGGGCCAGGCCCAGGACGCCTGCGCCCTGGCGGCCCAGCCCACCCTGAACGCCCTGATGGCCGCTGGTGCGCCCGCCTGGCAGGCCCTGCGGCATGGCGTGTTTGCGGTGTTGCAGGCGTCGGCCCCGGCGGCCACGCAGGCGGCGGTGAAGGCCTGCCTGCTGCCCCAGGCCCAAGCGCAGTACACGCTGCCCAGCCAGATCGGCGACTACACCGACTTCTACACGTCCATTCACCACGCCCGCAACGTGGGCCGGGTGATCCGCCCGGACGACCCACTCACGCCCAACTTTGTGTGGCTGCCCATTGCCTACCACGGCCGCGCGTCCAGCGTCGTCATCAGCGGCACGCCCTTCAAGCGGCCGAATGGCCAAGCCTTCCCACCGGGCGGCAAAGCCCCTGTCTACACCCCCTGCACCCGGCTCGACTACGAGCTGGAGATGGGCTTCTACATCGGCCCGGGCAACGCCCAGGGCACCCAGGTGCCGCTGGCCGAGGCCGAGGCGCAGATCTTTGGCATGTGCCTGCTCAACGACTGGTCGGCGCGCGACCACCAGTTCTGGGAGATGGCGCCCCTGGGGCCTTTTCTGGGCAAGAATTTCTGCACCAGCGTCAGCCCCTGGGTGGTGATGATGGAGGCGCTGGCCCCTTTCCGCGCGCCGGTGGCTGAGCGCCCCGCGCCCGAACCGCAGCCCCTGCCCTACCTGGAGCACCCGGCCAACCGCGCTGCGGGCGGGGTGGACGTGCAGCTCACGGTCAGCATCGACACCGAGGCCACGCGCGCGGCCGGCAAGGCGCCCAGCCAGGTGTCGCGCACCAGCTTTCGCCACCAGTACTGGACAGTGGCTCAGATGGTCACCCAGCACACCGTGGGCGGCTGCAACCTGCAAAGCGGCGACCTGGTGGGCACCGGCACCATCAGCGGCCCCACGCCCAGCGAGGCGGGCGCCATCGTGGAATTGAGCCGTGGCGGCACCGCGCCCATCACCCTGGCCGCCACCGGCGAACAGCGCACCTTTCTGCAAGACGGCGACGCCGTCATCCTGCGCGGCTGGTGCGAGGCCCCCGGGGCCGCCCGCATTGGCTTCGGCACCTGCGAGGGGCGGGTGCTGCCGGCGGCTTGAAAGGCGGCCTGGGCCCCAGCAGCGCGGGCCTATTGACAAATATTCGATGCCATTACGTCGTCTGCCAGATCATTCAGTAATCACGCGCCTAAATAGGCAAGGGCTGTACCGGCAGGAAACGCGTCCACTTTGGCCGTTTAGCGGGGCCTTTGCAGCGGCCCGCATCTCACCCTGCTGGGCTCAGATGGACACCAGCGCTCGTACGTTGTTGGCCTCGATATCGGCCTTGCTGCCGGCGCTGATGACCTGCCCGCGCTCCAGCACGGCGTAGCAGCTGGCCAGCTCGGCGGCAAAGTCGAAGTACTGCTCCACCAGCAGGATGGCCATGGGCTGGCCATCCAGCCCGTCGCGGGTCAGGCGCTCGATCACCCGCCCGATGTCCTTGATGATGCTGGGCTGGATGCCTTCGGTGGGTTCGTCGAGGATGAGCAGGCGGGGGCGCGCCAGCAACGCGCGGGCAATGGCCAGTTGCTGCTGCTGGCCGCCCGACAGGTCACCCCCGCGGCGGCCCATCATGGCGCCCAGCACCGGGAACAGGTCGATGACGTCCTGGTGGATGGCGCGGGCCTGCCGCCCGGGCAGGGTGGCCATGCCCAGCAGCAAGTTCTCGCGCACAGTGAGGCGCGAAAAGATCTCCCGCCCCTGGGGCACATAGGCCACGCCCCGCGCGGCGCGCTGGTGCGGCTTGAGGCCGTCGAGCGGCTGGCCCTCCCACACGATGCGGCCGCTGCGGGTGGGCACCAGGCCCATCAGGCAGCGCAGCAGGGTGGTTTTGCCCACACCGTTGCGGCCCAGCACCACGGTGCATTCACCCGGGCGCGCCATCAGCGACACGTCCTTCAGGATGTGGCTGCCGCCGTAGAACTGGTTGAGGCCGTCGACTTCAAGCATGGGGCATGGATTGGGCTGGCTTGCGGGGTCAGCGGCCGAGGTAGACCTCGATCACCTTCGGGTCGGCCTGCACCTGGGCCAAGGGGCCCTGGGCCAGCACGCTGCCCTCGTGCAGCACTGTCACGGTGCGGGGCTTGTCGGTCTGCGCATTGGCCAAGGTGGCGATGAAGCTCATGTCGTGCTCCACCACCATCAGGCTGTGCTGCCCCGCCAGGGTCAGAAAGAGCTCTGCGGTGCGCTCGGTCTCAGCGTCGGTCATGCCGGCCACCGGCTCGTCCAACAGCAGCAGCTTCGGGTCCTGCGCCAGCAGCATGCCGATCTCGAGCCACTGCTTCTGCCCGTGCGACAGCAGGCCAGCCGGCCGCTGCCGCTCGTCATGCAGGCGAATCGTGGTGAGCACCCGCTCCAGCTGGTCACGCTGCTCGCCGCTCAGGCGGGCACGCAGCGTGGGCCACACCCGCTTGTCGGTCTTGAGCGCCAGCTCCAGGTTCTCGAACACGCTGAGCGGTTCGAACACGGTGGGCTTCTGGAACTTGCGGCCTATGCCCAGGCGCGCGATCTCGGGCTCGGTGAGCTTGGTGAGGTCCAGCGTCTGGCCGAAGAAGGCGGTGCCGCTGTCGGGGCGGGTCTTGCCGGTGATGACGTCCATCATGGTGGTCTTGCCGGCGCCGTTGGGGCCGATGATGCAGCGCAGCTCGCCCTGGCCGATGGTCATGCTCAGCTTGTTGAGCGCCCGAAAGCCATCGAAGCTGACGGTGATGTCGTCCAGGTAGAGCACCACACCGTGCGAGGCGTCCAGCCCTGGCTGCAGCACATGGCCCATGCCCGCCTCGCTGGTGCCGCTGACGGCATAGGGGCCCACCTGGGTCAGGTCTTCGGTGGTCATGGCGTGGCCTTGCTGCGCAGCTTCTTCAGCACGTCACTGGCCAGGCCCAGGATGCCGCGCGGCAGGAACAGGGTGACGATGACGAACAGCCCACCCAGGAAGAACAGCCAGTACTCGGGGAAGGCCACGGTGAACCAGCTTTTTGCGCCATTGACGGCAGCCGCGCCGACGATGGGCCCCACCAGGGTGGCGCGCCCGCCTACGGCCGCCCAGATGGCGATTTCAATCGAGTTGGCGGGCGACATCTCGCTGGGGTTGATGATGCCCACCTGCGGCACATACAGGGCCCCGGCAATGCCGCTCATCACCGCAGCCACCACCCACACAAACAGTTTGTAGCGGGTCGGGTCGTACCCGCAGAACATGACGCGGCTTTCCGCGTCGCGCACGGCCTGTAGCACCCGGCCCGCCTTGGAGGTGACGATCATGCGGGCTACCACCAGCATGGCCGCCAGGGTGAGCGCGGTCACGCCAAACAGCACCGCGCGGGTGCCCGGGGCGGTCAGCTCGAAGCCCAGGATGCGCTTG
>CAZRRW010000029.1:0-16367 GCA_964602505.1 uncultured Burkholderiaceae bacterium | reverse complement strand
GCATGCCACGAGGTGGCGTAGGTCATGATGAACGCGGCGGCATCGGTGGCGGGAAAGCCTGCCGGCAGTTGCATGCACAGCGCTGCGGGGGCGATGGCGTGGGTCGCGAAGCCGCCCGTGCCGCTCAGGCAGGCCACCTTCTGGCCCACCTTCAGGTGCGTCACCCCCTCGCCCAGGGCCACCACCTCACCCGCGTACTCCGAGCCCGGTACGAAGGGCAGGGGTGGCTTGATCTGGTATTTGTTCTGCACGATCAGCACGTCTGGAAAGTTGAGGCTTGCCGCGTCGATGCGGATCAGCACCTCGCCCGTCTTGGGTTGCGGCATCGGCAGCTCTTTCCAGGTGAGCGCGTCCACCCCAACCGGGTTGTCGCACAGCCAGGCGTGCATGGTTTGCATGAAGGGTCTCCGTAAAATTTGAAGCGTTCAAAGGATGTTGATGAAGATTCTGCTCGCCAACGACGACGGCTACCTGGCCCCCGGGCTTCTGGCGCTTTACCAGCAACTCCGGTCATTGGGCGAGGTGGAGGTGGTAGCCCCCGAGCAGAATGCCAGCGGAACCTCGAATTCCCTGACGCTCACGCGACCGCTGTCCGTCTTTCGCGCCACCCAGGGCGCGGTGTCTGGCTTCCGCTACATCAATGGCACCCCGTCGGACTGTGTGCACGTCGCGCTCACCGGGCTGCTGGGCTACCGGCCCGATCTGGTGGTGTCCGGCATCAACAACGGTGCCAACATGGGCGAAGACACCATCTATTCCGGCACCGTGGCGGCCGCCAGTGAAGGCTATCTGTTTGGCGTGCCCGCCGTGGCCGTGTCCCTGGTGGAGAAAGGTTGGCAGCACCTCGATGCCGCTGCCGAGGTCGCCGTGTCGCTCATTGGCCAGGCGGTGCGCAGCCGTGGCCTGGACACCCCCTGGCTGCTGAACATCAACCTGCCCAACCGCCCGAGGCATGAACTGAAGGGCGCGGTCATCACCCGCCTGGGCAAGCGGCATGCCAGCGAGCCCGTCATTCGCCAGACCAACCCAAGGGGGGAGTCCATCTACTGGATCGGCGCCGCCGGCCCGGCACGTGACGACGCACCCGGCACGGATTTCCACGCCGTGGCCCAAGGCCAGATCTCCGTCACACCACTGCAGTTGGACTTGACCGACCGCGAAGGCCTGGCGTCATGGTCGCCTTTGGCAGGGCTTTGATGGCCGCGGCACCGTGAAGGCCGGTTCGGGTCGGCGGGTCGGGTTTCCTGCGCAGGTGCCGGGCCTTGCCCCAACAGGGGGCAGCCGAGGTGCCGCGCCTGCCAGGCGGCCTGCCTCTTCCGTGCCGGGCGCTGGCCAGCAGGCGCCCGTGGTGCCCACGCCATCTGGCGTTGGCCTTGACTCGGCGGCGGTGCGCCAGCGCATGGTGGCCAGGCTGCAGCGCGATGCCAGCCTGCTGCCCCAGGTGCTGGCTGCGTTTGCCCAGGTGCCTCGCCATCAGTTCGTCGATGCGGCGCTCGTTCAGCAAGCCTACGAAGACACCAGCCTGCCCATCGGCCTTGGCCAGACCATCTCCAAGCCGTCGGTGGTGGCCCGCATGCTGTCGCTGGGCCTCGAAGGCCGTGTGGCCCCGCTGGGGCGGGTGCTGGAGGTGGGCACGGGCTGTGGCTACCAGGCGGCGCTGCTGAGCCTGCTGGCCAGAGAGGTCTACTCGATCGAGCGGCTCAAGGGCTTGCATGAGAAGGCGCGCGTCAACCTTCGGCCGCTGCGTCTGGCCAACGTGCACCTGTTGTATGGCGACGGGCACCTGGGGCACCCGGTCGCCGGGGGCTACGACCTCATCGTGGCGGCCGCTGGCGGCCACGCACTCCCCGAGGCCTGGCTGGCCCAGTTGGCCGATGGCGGGCGCATCGTGGCACCCGCCGCCATTGGCCCGTCCAAGGTGCAGGCCCTGGTGGTGGTGGAGCGCTCAGGTGGGCGTTTCGCCCAGCGCATCCTCGAGCCGGTGCAGTTCGTCCCCCTAAAATCCGGCGCAGGTTGAGCCCGTGAGCGGGCTGGAGTCGGCTGGCGCAGGCCTTGCGTGAGGACGACGCTACAGGAGGTGTGGGCAATGGGGTTGACGGCACGGCAAGTCTCGCGGCGGTTGCAGGGGCTCTTGATCGCGCTGAGCTTGGCGTCACTGGTTGCATGCACGTCGGCGCCTCGTAACCGTGCCCCGGTGGAAGAGCGCCCCGTGGGGGCCCGCCCCGCCGCGCAGGCTCCCGCACCTACTCCGGCAGGCTCCAACCCGGCGGGCTCCGTGGTTGCACCGGCGGGGGCCATCGGGCCCAACGCCGAGAACGCCGGCAAGCCCGGCTTCTACACCGTTCGCCCCGGCGATACCCTGATCCGAATTGGCCTGGAGGCAGGCCAGAGCTGGCGCGACATCGCGCGATGGAACGACATCACCAACCCGAATCTCATCGAGGTGGGGCAGGTGCTGCGCATCACGCCGCCGCCGGGCACCGCCCCGGTGGTGGCAGCAAGCCCCGCTTCGTCCAGCCCGGCGGTCACGGCCACCACCAGCACCCGTGCGGGCACGGCCACAGCCGCTTCCCCCGCCAGCAGCCAGCCGCAGCAAAGCTCGGGCGACGAGGATGTGGGTTGGGCCTGGCCGGCCAGCGGCACCATCCTGGCGGGCTTTGACGAGTCCCGCAACAAGGGCATCGACATCGGCGGGCGCCTGGGTGATCCGGTGCTGGCAGCGGGCGATGGTCGCGTGGTGTATGCCGGGTCGGGCCTGCGCGGCTACGGCAACCTCATCATCATCAAGCACAACAACACCTTCCTCAGCGCGTACGCGCACAACCAGACCCTGCTGGTGCGCGAGGACCAGAACGTCAAGAAGGGCCAGAAGATCGCCGAGATGGGGCAGTCTGACGCGGACCGCGTGAAGCTGCATTTCGAGATCCGTCGCCAGGGCCGCCCGGTTGACCCCACCCGATACCTGCCCGGCCGCTAGCCCCCGCCGTGCCGCCGGCTGGCGGCGCCCCCTGTTCTGAAAGCCTCTTCCCATGGCCTGGCCTGTTCTGGTGTTCGACATCGAATCCATCCCCGACGTGGCGGGCCTTCGCCAGCTGCGTGTCGGCGAACCTGGGTTCGAGGCAGTGGCTGGCATGAGCGATGCCGAGGTCTACGCGGCCGAACTGGCACGTCGCGCCGAAGCCAAGCAAAGCGACTTCATGCCGCACTACCTGCAGCGGGTGCTCGTGATCTCGTGCGTGTTCCGCAACGCAGACGGGTTGAGGGTGCATTCCTTCGTGGACCGCAGCGCCGATGGAGCCGGCGAGAAGACAGTCATCCAGCAGTTCTTCCAGCGCATCGAGAAGCACGTGCCCCAGCTGGTCAGCTGGAACGGCGGCGGCTTTGACCTGCCCGTGCTGCACTACCGCGGCCTCAAGCACGGTGTGGTGGCCAACCAGTACTGGGAGATGGGCGAGTCGGGCTATGCCGAGAGCCGTGACTTCAAGTGGAACAACTACATCAGCCGCTACCACCTGCGGCATCTGGATCTGATGGACCTGCTGGCGCTGTATCAGCCGCGCGCCAATGCGCCACTGGACGCCCTGGCCAAGCTCTGCGGCTTTCCGGGCAAGCTGGGCATGGACGGGTCGCAGGTCTACCCGGCCTTTGTGCGGGGCGAGCTGGAGTCAATCCGCCAGTACTGCGAAACCGACGTGATGAACACCTACCTCGTGTATTGCCGCTTCCAGCTGATGCGTGGCGGCTTCACCGAGGCCGAGTACGCCAGCGAGATCGCCATGGTTCGCCAGACCGTCGGTGAGTGGGCGGCGCAGGACAGCGAGCCCCATTGGCGGGAGTATCTCGCGGCCTGGGCATGACGCGGCGGCGCCCCTCTGGCGCGGCGGCAGACATCGCGCCCTACTGGCTGGAGATCGAGTCGCTGGATGCGGAGGCCCAGGGCGTGGGCCATCGCGACGCCCCCCTATTGCCGCAGCCCGCGCCAGATGGTGGCTCAGCGCCTGAGGGCCCAGCGCCTGCGCCCAAGGGCAAGGTCGTTTTCGTGGAAGGTGCCCTGCCTGGCGAACGCGTTCGGGTGGAGACCTTGCGCAGCAAACCCAGCTATGAAACCGCGCGCCCCCTGGAATGGCAGCGCACCAGCGGACTGCGCACCGCCGCGGCCTGCCCCCACTTTGGCCTGCACGAAGGCGCCTGCGGCGGCTGCAAGATGCAGCATGTCGACCCTGGCGCCCAGGTGGCCATCAAGCAACGCGTGCTCGAGGACAACCTGGCCCACCTGGGCAAGGTACTGCCCGAAACCCTGCTGCCGGCGATCCACGGGCCGTATTGGGGCTATCGCTACCGCGCCCGGCTGTCGGTGCGGCATGTCCGCAAGAAGGGTGTGGTGCTGGTGGGCTTCCATGAGCGCAAGTCGAGCTATGTGGCCGACATGCAGACCTGCGCCGTGCTGGCCCCGGAAGTGAGCGCCTTGCTGCTGCCCTTGCGTGAGCTGATTGGGGCCATGCCCTCCAGGGAGCGTCTGCCGCAGATCGAGGTGGCGGTGGGCGAGGGTGAGGCTGGCCGAAAGGTCATGGCCCTGGTGCTGCGGCACCTCGAGCCCCTGGCCGAGGGCGAGAAGGCCCAGCTGCGGTTGTTCGCGGCGCAGCACCCAGGCGTGCAGTGGTGGCTGCAGCCCAAGGGGCCCGACACGGTGCATCTGCTGGACGAGGTGCCCGGTGGCGCCCCGCCGCTGGCCTACCGCCTGCCCGAGTTCGGCATCACCCATCCGTTCAAGCCAACGGACTTCACCCAGGTCAACCACCAGATCAACCGGGTGCTGGTGGAGCGGGCCTTGCTGCTACTGGCCCCGCAGGCTGGCGACCGCGTGATCGACTGGTTCTGCGGCCTGGGCAACTTCACCCTGCCCTTGGCGAAGCGCGCTGGGCAGGTGCTGGGTGTGGAAGGGAGCGGCGCGCTGGTGGCCCGGTCCCGGGAGAACGCGGCCTTCAACCACGTCCGCAATGTCAGTTTTGACGCGCGCAACCTGTTTGAGCTTGGTGCAGAGGATGTCAAGGCCTACGGCGAGGCCCAGCGCTGGCTGGTAGACCCGCCGCGTGAGGGCGCTCTGGCCCTGGCCAAGGCGCTGGCTGATCTGGCGATGTCAGGCGCCAGCAGCTCGGCAGGGCAGGGCTTCGTCCTGCCAAAGCGCATCGTCTATGTCAGCTGCAACCCGGCCACGCTGGCGCGCGACGCGGGCATCCTGGTGCATCAGGCTGGCTATGTGCTGAAGCAGGCGGGGGTGGTGAACATGTTCCCGCACACCGCGCATGTCGAATCGATCACGGTGTTCGATCGGGCGTCTTAGCCGCCCTTGCGCATCACGTCGAAGAACTCGGCGTTGTTCTTCGTCGCCTTCATGTGCTTGATCACCATTTCCATGGATTCGATCTCGTCCATGTTGTACATGAACGAACGCAGGATCCGTGTCTTCTGAAGGATCTCGGGCGGCAGCAGCAGCTCTTCGCGGCGGGTGCCGCTCTTGTTGAGCTCGATGGCAGGGAACACCCTCTTCTCGTACAGGCGGCGGTTGAGGTGGATCTCGCAGTTGCCGGTGCCCTTGAACTCCTCAAAGATCACCTCATCCATGCGGCTGCCGGTGTCCACCAGCGCGGTGGCAATGATGGTGAGCGAGCCGCCTTCTTCAATGTTGCGGGCCGCGCCAAAGAAGCGCTTGGGGCGCTGCAGGGCGTTGGAGTCCACACCACCCGTCAGCACCTTGCCTGAGGAGGGCACCACGTTGTTGTAGGCGCGCGCCAGGCGGGTGATGGAGTCCAGCAGGATCACCACGTCCTTCTTCAGTTCCACTAGGCGCTTGGCCTTCTCGATCACGATCTCGGCGCAGTGCACGTGGCGGGCTGCCGGTTCATCGAAAGTCGATGAGATGACCTCACCGCGCACCGTGCGCTGCATCTCGGTCACCTCCTCGGGGCGCTCATCCACCAGCAGCACCATCAGCTCCACTTCCGGGAAGTTGGCTGAAATGGCGTGGGCGATGTGCTGCATCATCACCGTCTTGCCGCTCTTGGGAGGGGCCACCAGCAGCGCGCGCTGGCCTTTGCCGATGGGGGCAATCAGGTCGATGATGCGGCTGGTGATGTTTTCCTCGCCCTTGATGTCGCGCTCGAGCTTCATGTGCTCTTTGGGGAACAGCGGCGTCAGGTTCTCGAACATCACCTTGTGGCGGTTCTGCTCCGGCGCCATGCCGTTCACCTTGTCCAGCTTCACCAGCGCGAAGTAGCGTTCCCCCTCCTTGGGCACGCGGACTTCGCCTTCAATGGTGTCGCCGGTGTGCAGGTTGAAGCGGCGGATCTGGCTGGGGCTGATGTAGATGTCGTCGGTGCTGGCCAAATAGCTCGCTTCCGGCGCCCGCAGGAAGCCAAAGCCGTCAGGCAGCACTTCAAGCACGCCGTCGCCGAAGATCTGCTCGCCGTTCTTGGCGCGCTTCTTCATGATGGCGAACATCAGCTCCTGCTTGCGCAGGCGGGCGGCGTTCTCGATTTCCAGCGCTTCGGCCTCTTTCAGCAGGGCCGCGACGTGTTGGACTTTCAGTTCAGACAGATGCATGGGTTTGGGGTCTGTGCGACCCGGCTTTGGGGGGAATGTGTCTCAGCAGTCATCGCCCTGCAAACAAGGCGGGCTGTGCGCCAGTTGGCTGGCTAATGATTTGGGACTGTTTGGGAGACTGCGGGCCACCAGAACGGCAACCCGGGTAACTCAACCTTCGCGGCAGTATAGCCCGCCGCAAGCAGGGCCCGCCGCGGGGGCGGGCCGCTGGGTGTGGGTCAGAGGTTGCCGTCGATGAAGGAGGTGAGCTGTGCCTTGCTCATCGCGCCCACCTTGGTGGCAGCCAGCTGGCCGCCCTTGAACAGCATCAGGGTGGGAATGCCACGGATGCCAAACTGGCCGGGCACCGTGCGGTTCTCGTCCACGTTCATCTTGGCAATCTGCAGCTTGTCGCCATACTGGGCGGCCACTTCATCCAGGATGGGGGCAATCATCTTGCATGGGCCGCACCACTCGGCCCAGTAGTCCACCAGGACGGGCTTGTCTGCCTGAAGCACGTCGGCTTCAAACGAGGCGTCGGAAACGTGTTTGATCAGATCGCTGGCCATTCGGGCTCTCCGGTTGTTGGGTGCCAGACCGGTCACCCTTTGAATCGTCAGCTTCACAATATAAAAGCTTTTGCAACCCTCTCAAGGTGTTCGCCATAGGGGCGCCCTATGGCGGCGATGAACATCCATGCAACCCGTTCCCGTCCCGCGCCGTCTGGCCCGCCGACATGCCCATTGACAGCGAGCGGCCAGGCCTGGCGCCGCCGCACCAGGCGCTGCCTGCCGACGGCGGGGCGGCTCGGGTGTGGGCCCGTGTGGCGCAGGCGACGGCCAGCTTCCTTGGCGAACAGGGCGTGGCGCCGCAGTCGGCCGTGGTGGTGTTGCCCTTCGCCCAGTTGGCCCCGCCAGCCCGCACGGCATGGGCGTTGGCCCAGCCGCATGGGTTCCAGCCAGCCTTCGAGTCCACGCTCAGCTGGAGCACGCGTCTGGCGCCCGCGCCAGGCCCTCGGGCTGCGGGGGCGGCTGGCCTGAGTGGCGACCGCCGGGTGGACTTGCTGGCCGCGCAGGGGGTGCTGCAGCAGGCCCGCGAGCCCGCGCTTCGGGCCAGCATCGACGCGCATGCCAGCGCCTTGCTGGCCCTGACGCAGGAGCTGTGTGAGGCAGCGGCCGCAGTGCCCCCCAAAGCGCGCGAGGCCTGGTGGCAACAGGCCCAGGCATTGGCCAAAGCGGTGGCGGCCCCTGCAGACGCCGTGCTGCTGCAACTGGCGGCTGGCTGGGCGGCGCAGACCGCCCCGCCCAGCACCGACGCCCTGTGGGCGCAGCGGCCCGGTGCTGTGGTGGCGGTGTTTGCTGGCGACGCCCCTTTGCTGGCCGCGCTGCGCGCTCATTGGGCGGGCGCTGGGGTGCCGGTGCTGGCCCTGCACATCGACGCGCGTGCCGCAGCGCTGGGCTCGCCGTCGGCGGTGCCACACCACCCAGGCACCCCGGTGAGCTTTCTGCGTGCCCATGACATCGAGCACGAGGCCACGCTGGCCGCGCAAGCGGTGCTGGCTGCGCTGGCCCAGCGTGCAGCCACAGACCAGCGCCCAGTGGCCCTGGTGGCACAAGACCGGCTGGTGGTGCGCCGGGTTCGCGCCTTGCTGGCCCGCCAGGCGGTGCCCATGGCCGACGAAACCGGCTGGGCCTTGTCCACCACCCAGGTGGGGGCCTGGGTCATGGGCCTGCTGCGCAGTGCCGCGCCCGACGCCACCAGCGACGACGTGCTCGCTTGGCTGCGCAGCCTGCCGCCAGGTGCCAGCCCGGGTGGCCTCGACGACCTGGAGGCCGCCTTGCGCAAGGCGGCAGGCGCTGCGGTCAGCCGCGTGGCGCTGTGGCGCGACGCCAGCCACCGCTTTGCCGACCACCCGGCCGTGGCCCAGGTGCGGCCCTGGCTGGTGGGCTTGAAGGCCCTGGTGCAGCCGCATGGGCCGGGGCAGGGCCGCCGCGCCCGCCCGCCCGCCCCCAACCTGTGGCAGTGGTTGCAGGCCCTGCGCGATGCGCTGGCGCCAGCCCTGCAGGCGCCCCTGTTGGCAGACCCTGCTGGCGAACAGCTTTGGGCGGCCCTGGGCCTCAGTGAGCTGTCGCCGCAGGGGGAGGAGGGCCACGCCGCCCGCACAGACGCCAGCCCGCTGGCTGACGCCGCCCAGGCCACGCCCATGGACCACGCCAGCTTTGTGCGCTGGGTGAACGACACCCTGGAAGCCACCCACTTCCGCCCCGACGCCGCCGCCAGCGCGGGCGGCGAGCCTGCGGTGGTCATCACGCCGCTGGCACGCGCCGGCCTGCGCGGCTTTGCAGCGCTGGTCATGCCGGGGTGCGACGGCAAGCAGCTGGGCGTGCTGCCCAGCCTGCCCGGCGCCTGGGGGGCGGCGCAGCGGCAAGCCCTGGGCCTGCCCACGGTGGCCAGCCTGCATGCCCAGGCCGAACACCACTGGGCCCTGGTGGTGGCAGGCGCCTTGGGCGGCGGCGCGGCGCAGGCCGCCACCTTCATCGGCCGCATGCGCCAGGGCGACCAGGCCCTGGCGGTGCCTGCCCTGGTGCTGCGCACCCAGCGCGCTCTGGGCCTGGGTTGGGCCGAGCCGCCCACCGGGCCCTCACGCACCCTGGCCGTTCAGGTGCAACCCATGCCCACGCCCGCCTTGCCGCCCGAGCTGGCTTCGTACCTGTTGCCGACGCATGTGTCCGCCTCGGCCTATGCCGCCTTGCGGGCCTGCCCCTACCGCTTCTTTGGCCTGCGGGTGCTCGGCCTGCAAGAGGCCCAGGAGCTGGACGACACCCTGGAAAAGCGCGAATGGGGCACCTGGTTGCACGACGTGCTACGTCAGTTTCACGAACGGCGCGCGGCCTTGCCTGCAAATGCCGACGACGCGGCGCTGCTGCGGGCCTGTGCACTTGAGGCGGCGGCCAGCCTCGATGAAGCGCAGGCCTTGCCCTTCATGGCCGCCTGGCCCGACGTGGCCGAGGCCTACCTGGCCTGGCTGCGCCAGGAAGAAGCGCAGGGCCACCACTTCCATGCGGCCGAGCTGCCCGTGGCGGGCGACCTGGCCCTGGGCGACGGCAGCTTGCTGCGCCTGGCGGGCCGCCTGGACCGCCTGGACCACACGCCCCAGGGCGAACGGGTGATTGACTACAAAACCACCTCGCGAAGCACCCTGAAAGACCAGCTGAAGGACCCTGGCGAAGAGGTGCAACTGGCCTTCTACGGCCTGCTGCGGCCCAACGCCACGGCCGCCCTGTACCTGAGCTTCCACGATTCACCGTCCGAGCCGCGCGTGCTGGGCTTTGCGCTGGACAGCCTGCCAGAGGCCAGCGCCGCCCTGGCCGATGGCCTGCGGGCCGACTGGCAGCGTATCGGTGCGGGTGCGGCCCTGCCGGCCCTGGGCGAAGAGCCGGCCTGCACGCACTGTGCGGCGGCCGGCCTGTGCCGCAAGGTTCACTGGGGGCCCGTGTGAGCGGGGCGCCAGAGGGGCAGGGCCTGGCCTACCGGCTGGACGGCCAGGCCGTGTCGGCCCCGGCCTTCTATGCCACCGCCTGCCACCCTGGGCGCAGCGTGGTGGTGGAGGCCTGCGCCGGCTCTGGCAAAACCTGGATGCTGGTGGCCCGCATCGTGCGCGCCTTGCTGGACGGCACCGCCCCGCACGAGGTGCTGGCCATCACCTTCACCAACAAGGCCGCGGCTGAAATGCGCACCCGGCTTGACGACGCGCTGCTGGCCTTGGCCACCTGCACCGAGGCTGAGCGGGTGGCCACGCTGGTGGGCTTTGGCTTCAGCGAGGCCGAGGCCCAGGCGCACAGCGCGCAGGCCGCAGGCCTGATGGACCAGGTGCTGGCCCAGCCGCGCCAGGTAGAGGTGCGCACCTTCCACGGCTGGTTTGCGCAGCTGGTGAAAAGCGCGCCCATCGACGCACTGCACAGCCTGGGCCTGCCGGTGGGCGGCAGCCTGGTGGAAGACGACGCCCCCGCCATGGAGGCCACCTGGCGGCGCCTGCTGCTGCGTGTGGTGGCCGACGCCGAGCTCAAGGCCGACTACACCGCCCTGGTGCGGCAGGTGGGGCGCAGCACGGCCAAGGCCGCGCTGGAGGCCGTGTGGCACCGGCGGGTGGAGTTTGCGCAGGCCGACGCGGCGGGCGTGGTGGACACGGCGGTGGCGCACTTCCATGACATGCCGGGCATGGGCACCAACCATGCCGACCCGCTGGACGCCTTGCTGGCCCAGCGCGACGACTGGCTTGGCTGGGCCAGGCAGCTGGGCGCGGCCACCAGTGGCAAAACCGGCCCCAAGGCGGCGCAAGCCATCGAAAGCGCGTGGACGGCATGGGACGAGGGGCGCCTGGGCGTGGTGCCGCTTTTTGAGGCGCTGTCGAAGGCCGTGCTCACCGACGAAGGCACAGGCCGGGTCAACCTGATGAAGCTGCCGGGCGGCAGCGAGGCGGTGCAGGCCATGCTGCCCATCCGCGAGGCGCAAGCCCAGTACCAGGCCTGGCTCTTCCATCAGCGCAGCACGCGGCTGGCGCGCGCCTGGCTTGCGGAGTACGCCGCCTTCAAGCGCGAGCGTGGCCTGGTGGACATGGGCGACCTGGAGGTGGCCGCCGTTCACCTGCTGTCAGACGACGCCACCCAGGCCTTCATGGCCGAGCGCCTGGACGCGCGCATCCGCCATGTGCTGATTGACGAGTTTCAAGACACCAACCCCCTGCAGTGGCAGGCCCTGCAAGGCTGGCTGAGCGGCTACGCGGGCGTGGGCGGCGGACGGCCCCTGAGCGTGTTTCTGGTGGGTGACCCAAAGCAAAGCATCTATGCCTTCCGCCGTGCAGACCCGGCTGTGTTTGAGGCCGCCACCGCCTTTGTGCAGCAGGCCTTTGATGCGGCGCACCTGGCCTGCGACCACACCCGGCGCTGCGCCCCGGCCGTGGTGCAGGCGGTCAACACCGTGTTTGACCGCGCGCAGGCCCAGGGCGAGTTTGAAGGCTTTCGCCCCCACACCACCGAACGCACCACCCCGCCGCAGGGTGGCCTGGCGCATGGTGTGGCGCGCCTGCCCCTGGTGCTGCCGCCCGACAAGGCCAAGCCGGCCGGCGCCACCGGCACCTGGCGCGACAGCCTGAGCCAGCCGCAGCGCGAGCCCGAGCAGCGCAGCCTGCAAATGGAGGCCGCCCAAGCCGCCCAGCAGGTGGCCACCTGGCTGGCCCAGGGCCTGCGCCCAGGCGACGTATTGGTGCTGGCCCGCAAGCACGAGCCCCTGGCCGCCATGGCCGCCGAACTCAAGGCCCTGGGCATTGCCAGCCAGGTGCGCGAAAAAGCCTTGCTGGCCGAAGCGCTGGAGGTGCGCGACGTGCTGGCCCTGCTGGACGCGCTGGTGTCGCCCCAGCACGACCTGGCCCTGGCCCAAGCCCTGCGCAGCCCCTTGTTTGGTGCCACCGACGCCGACCTGATGGCCCTGGCCCTGGCGGTGCGCCAGGCGCCTGCCGACGCCGCGCGGCCCAGCTGGTGGGCTGTGCTGATGCAGCACAACTGGCAGGCCCACCCCGCCCTGGCACGCGCTGCGGCCACGCTGCCGCAGTGGGCCGCCTGGGTGAACGCGCTGCCGCCGCACGACGCGCTGGACGCCATTTATGCCCATGGGGACGTGCTGGCCCGCTATGCCGCTGCCGTGCCCGCCGCGCAGCGCGGCAGCGTGCTGGGCAACCTGCGGCAACTGCTGCACGAAGCCCTGCAACTGGACGGCGGGCGCTACGCCACGGCCTATGGGCTGGTGCGCGCCCTGCGCCGGGTGAACGCCAGCGCCGCCAACGGCCGCACCCGGGTAGACCCCGCCCCCGTGGTGAGCACCGCGCCGGTGGACAACAGCACCGCGGCCCTGGCCCAGGTGCAGTTGCTGACGGTGCACAGCGCCAAGGGCCTGCAGGCCAAGGCGGTGCTGCTGCTGGACACCCTGCCCAGCGCGCGCACCGAGGCCAAGCCCATGGCCTTGATGGACTGGCCGCCCGACGCGCCCGCCCCGCGCTGCTTTGCCGTGGTGCGCAGCCAAAGCCGGGTGCCGCCGGAGCTGGCCAACACCTGGGCCGCACAGCAGAGGGTGGCCGCCCGCGAGAACCTGAACCTGCTGTACGTGGCCATGACCCGGGCCGAGAACCACCTGGTGTTCAGTGCCCGGCAGCCGCGCAAGGGCCAGGAGCCCAATGCGCCGTGGCAGCGGGCCGAGGCAGCTGGGGTGCCCGAGTGGCCCGCCCCAGCGCCCAGCGCCCCGGCCGCGCCGCAGCAGGCCCCGGCCCTGGCCTGGCCCGATCTGTTGCCCTGGCAGCCCCAGGCGGGCGGCCTGGCCGCTGTGGCCACCAGCAGCGCTGCGGCAGGCGCTGCCACCCGGGCCACGCAAATGGGCAAGGCCTTGCACCGCGTGATGGAGTGGGCCACCCAACAGGGCGGGCTGAACGACGCGCAGGGCCAGCAGGCGGGGGAGGAATTTGCCTTGGCCCCTGGCGAAGCGCAGGTGGTGGCCCGTGCGGCACAAGCCATGCTGGCCAACGCCACCGCCGCCCCCCTGCTGCACCCGGCGGCGCAGGCGCACAACGAGGTGGGGCTCACCTGGCAGGGGCAGAGCCTGCGCATTGACCGCCTGGTCAAAAGTGCGACAGGCGTCTGGTGGGTGCTGGACTACAAACTCGGCACCGAGGTGCGCGGCGTGGCCGAGTACCAGCAGCAGATGGCGCGCTACCTGGCGGCGGTGCGCGCGGTGATGCCGCGCGAACACGTGCGGGGCGCCTGGCTGACAGGCCATGGCGACTGGCTTGAATTTGAAGGCTGAACCACAGACACACAAGGAAGGCAGAGCTTTGCAGATGAACGACTTGGATTTCTCGGGGCAGGTGGCCATCGTCACCGGGGCGGGCGGCGGCCTGGGCAAACAGCACGCGCTGGCGCTGGCCAGGCGCGGCGCCAAGGTGCTGGTGAATGACCTGGGCGGCAACGTGGCGGGCGAGGGCGGCTCGGTGTCGGCCGCGCAAGCCGTGGTGGACGAGATCAAGGCCATGGGTGGCGAGGCGCTGGCCAATGGCGCCAGCGTGACCGACTTTGACGCCGTGCAGGCCATGGTGCAGCAGGCCATGAACGCCTGGGGCCGGGTGGACGTGCTGGTCAACAACGCGGGCATCTTGCGCGACAAAAGCTTTGCCAAGATGGACATGGCCGACTTCCGCCTGGTGGTGGACGTGCACCTGATGGGCGCGGCCCACTGCACCAAGGCCGTGTGGCCCATCATGCAGGCGCAGAAGTACGGCCGGGTGGTGATGACCACATCCTCCACCGGGCTGTATGGCAACTTTGGCCAAGCCAACTATGGCGCGGCCAAGATGGCGCTGGTGGGCCTGATGCAGACCCTGGCCATTGAAGGCGCCAAGCACGACATTCGCGTCAACTGCCTGGCCCCCACCGCGGCCACCCGCATGACCGAGGGCCTGATGCCGCCCGACGTGCTGGCCGCCCTGCAGCCCGAGGCCGTGGTGCCCGCCATGCTGGTGCTGGCCTGCCGCAACGCCCCCACCCGCATGGTGATGAACGCGGGGGCGGGCAGCTTTGAGGCCGCCTACGTCACGCTGACGCAGGGCCTGCACATTGGCAGCGGGCCGGATGCGCCCGAGCGCCTGCTGGCCGCGCTGGCGCAGGTGCAACACCGCGCGGGCGAAACCGTGCCGCAAAGCGGCGCCGAGCAGGGCGCCAACGAAATTCGTTTGATGCAGGCGGCGCGGGGCTAGCCGGCCAGAAGCGCAAGGCACGCATTTACGCTTCAATTTTGAAGCGTAAATGGCTACACTGCGCTTCATGTACATCTGGCAACACCCCCGCTGGCCAGCGCTGACCTGGCAGGCCAATGCACTGACCAGCCCGCTGGCGCGGGCCCGCCTGGCGCAAGGCCACATGCTGGGCTTGGCTGGCAGCTTGGGCTTGACCGAGCTGGGGCAATTGCAGTTGCAAGGGTGGACGAGCGAGGCGTTGGCCACGGCCAGCATCGAGGGCGAGCAGCTGCAATTGCATTCAGTGCGTGCCTCAGCCGCAAGGCGCTTGGGTCTGCCCCACAACGCCGCCACCGTGCCCGATGCGAGGTCTGAAGCCACGCTCGACGTGCTGCAAGCTGCCGTGGCGCAATGGGCTCAGCCGCTGGACGCTGAAGACCTGTTTGGCTGGCATGCGGCCTTGTTTCCCACCGGGCGCAGTGGTGTTCAGCGCATTGCCGTAGGGGCATGGCGCAGCCATGCCGAGCCCATGCAAATCGTCACGCCCAAGCTAGACAAGCCGGATGTGGTGCACTTTGAAGCGCCGCCCTCGGCTCAAGTGCCCGGGCACATGCAGGCTCTGTTGACTTGGTTCAACACCTACAGCCGCCACCCAGCCATTGACGGGCTGGCCCGCGCCGCTATTGCGCACCTGTGGTTTGAAGCTATCCACCCGTTTGACGATGGCAACGGACGCCTTGGCCGTGCCTTGGCTGAGCTGGCCTTGGCGCAAGACATGCGCAGCAGCCAACGCCTGTTCAGCCTTTCAGCGGCCCTGGCGGCAGACCGCAAGGGCTACTACGCTCAGCTACAAGCTGCCACGGGCCGCGCTGAGCTTGACGTGACCAACTGGGTGGTTTGGTTTGTGGGCCGGGTGGAAGCAGCGTTTGGCACAGCGTCTGCCCACATGCAACGCGCAGTCACCCACAGCCGCTATTGGACCCGTGTGAATGCCGGGCATCCAGGCCTGAGCGCTGCCCAACGCAAGTGCTTGGCACGCCTGCTGGAGGCAGAGCCGGACGGCTTTGCGGGTGGCATGAGCACCGAGAAATACGTCAATCTCACGGGCGTGTCGCGCGCCACTGCCTATCGTGAACTGATGCAGCTGACTGACTTGGGCCTGCTGCTACGCACCGGCCAGGGCCGGGGCACGCGCTATGCCCTGCCAGCGGGCTAGCGCTGCTTGTTTTTCTCTTTGCCCTTGGGCATGACGGCCGTGACCGGCGGGGTGGGCCTGTCGGACGAACCCGCCTTGGGCGGGCTGGTGTCCTTCTTGGGTTTCTTGGCCTGCTTGTTGTTTTGAACGCCTTTGGGCATGGTGGGCTCCTGGGTGGTGGATGCTGAATCCTAACGCCCAGAAATCCACGAAATCAGAAATTCAACTGCGTGCGAATGGCGTTCAGCCACACGGGTGCCAGCTTGCCCCAGCCCTGCGAGTTGGGGTGAATCTCGTTGAGCCAGTCGTTGCTGTTGCCAGTGCTGCCTGGTGCGGCATCAACCAGTGTTCCGACTGTGGGTACCACGATGATGCCGTGGCGCCCGGGCGCGTTGGCCCAGCCGCGTACGGTGCTTTCCAGCTCGATGAAGATTCGATCGGTGAGCGCATTCCACAAGTGCGGCGGCGTGCCGTTCTTCTGCAACGAAAAGCTCAACCACGCCTGGCCACCCGGCGTGGCGGGTGCCGGCCTTGGAATGGGTACGTCATACAGGTTCAGAAAGATGGGCAGGTCATGGTGGCGGCTGAAGCGAACCATGCCGTACAGCCGCGCAAAGCTTGGGTCCATGTAGGTGCTGACCAATGCATCCATCGCGCCAGAACTGAAACAGTCGCCCTCTGTCAGTGTGTTGTCAGCGGGGTTGGTGAGCTTCAAGAGGCCTGTCCCAGGCGCAGGGTCGCGCGCGGCGTCAATCACGTCATTGCCACCGGCACTCAACAGCAAGCCGTCAAATCGCCATGGAAAAGGCGTGTTGAGCC
>CAZRRW010000028.1:0-17084 GCA_964602505.1 uncultured Burkholderiaceae bacterium | reverse complement strand
AGGGCGTACAGCACCATGGGAATGGACGGCGGAATGATGGGCCCGATGGTGGCGGAGGCCACCACCACCGCACCCGCGAAGCCCGGCGTGTAGCCTGGCTTCTTGAGCATCTGCCGGATGGTGACCAGGCCGGGGCCCGCTGCGTCGGCAATGGCGCTGCCGCTCATGCCCGAGAAGATCACACTGACCACGATGTCCACCTGGGCCAACCCGCCACGCAGGCGCCCCACCAGCACCCGGGCCAGGTTGAACAGGCGTTCGCTGATGGACGGACGTGGCGCCTCCCCTGGGTGGCCCGGGCTGGCTTCGGCGTTCATCAGGTTGGCGGCCAGGATGAACAGGGGCACGGCCAGCAGCACGTAGCTGTTGAACAGGCCATTGAGCACCTGTTCGGCCGCCAGGCCCGGGTCAGCCCCTTTGGCGGCCAGGTAAGCGACGCCACCCGCAAACAAGGCCACCGCCACGGGCACCCGCAGCACCATCAAGGTGGCTGCGAGCACCAGCATCACGATCAGGGGGCCACTCATGGCCAGGGCGCAGGCGCTGCGGGCCACCACGCCCGCCAGGCCAGCCAGCCGTAGCGCAGCACCAGGCTGACCAGCCACAGCAGCATGGGTGAGTAGACCCAGGCCAACGGCAGGCCCAGCACAGCACTTGGCTCAGCCTGCATGACGCGCACATAGTCCACACAAGCGGGCAGGGCCCAGGCCACTAGGCCCGCCACCGTGGCGCAGGCCAGCCCGCCCAGGCTGCGCTGCCATCGAGCTGGCAGCGCCTGGAACACCCAGTCGATGGCCACCTGGTCCCGCTCGTGCACCACCACGGCCGCCGCCCAGAACAGGCTCCAGATCAGCAGCACCACCGCAAGTTCGTCCGTCCAGGGCAAGGGGCGCTGAAACACCAGGCGAGCGGTCACCTGCAGCACCAGGGTGCCGAGCAAGGCGGTCAACAGCAGCGCGCCGGTCAGCTGCGCTGCCCAGCGCAACCGCAGCGCCCATGTGCCGCTGGGCGCTTGCATCCCGGCAGGGCTCGGCTGCGGCATCAGCGCACCGCGCCCAGGCGTTCCACCAGGCCCGGTGGCCAGGCCTTGGCCAGTTCGCTTTTCAGGTAGGCATCTTGCACCGCGCGTCGAAAGGCTGGCACGTCCGGGGTGCTGACGCTCAGGCCTTGTTGGCGCAGGAAGTCCACCAGCGCCGCCTCGTCGCGCAGACGCTGCTCGTTGTTGAAGCGGGCCGCCGCCGCCGCCGCGGCCCGCACCCGCTCGCGCTGGGTGGGGCTCAGGCCGTCGAAGAACCGGTCGGCCATCACGATGAACAGGCTGTCCACCAGGTGGGAGGTCAGCACCACCTGCTTGGTCACCTCGAAGAACTTGGCCGAACGCACGGTGGGCAGGGGGTTGTCCTGGGCGTCAATGGTGCCGGTCTTCAGGGCCAGGTACACCTCGCCAAAGGCCATGGGTGTGGGCGTGGCGCCCAGCGCTTCGCCCAGAAACAGCCATTCGCGGCTGGCTGGCATGCGCAGCTTCAGGCCCTTGAGGTCGGCCGGCGTTCGCACCAGCCGCACGCTGGCCGGTTCGCGCAGGTTGAGCTGGCGCGTGCCCAGGTAAAGCGGCGACAGCACCGTGATGGCCATCTTGTCGGTCACGGCCTTGAGCAGGTCAAGCCCCACTGGGCTGGCAAAGATCTTCATCAGGTGGTCGGGGTCACGCACCATGTAGCCAGCGGTGAACACCGAGAACTCGGGTACGGCACGCGCAATGTCAAAGGCAGAGATCGATGCGGCCTCCAGGTTGCCGCGGGTCATGGCCACCACCTCGGAGCCCTGGCGGAACAAGCTGCCGTTCAGATGCACCTGAACCTCGAACTCGCCCGGCGAAGACCGCTCCAGATCCTCCTTGAAGACCGTCCACATTCGGGCGTGCCAGTCGTCGGGCACTGCCGGCGTGGAGATGCGCAGCAGCTTGCGGCTGCCCTGGGCCTGGGCGGGTCGTGGCCTCAGCCAGGGCAGGGCGGCAAGGGTGGTGCTGGTGCCGGCCAGCAGGACGCGGGATAGGGCGTGACGGCGTTTCAGCATGGGCCGGGCGTGTGGGTCAGTGCTGCAGCGACCAGGACCAGGGTGCCTTTGCCCAAGCCGCCTCCTCGTCGCGCAGCAGATACAGGGTCTGGGGGTTGGCGTCGAGCCAGTCGCTCAGGGGCCGGGCCACAAAGCCGACCGAGCCGAACGACAGGGATAGCACGTCCTGCGGGGGGTGATTGCGGGCGTGGCACAACAGGACGGCCAGGCGCAGGCAGGCCAGCTGCTGGGCAAAGCTGGGCTCACCCAGCACCTCGCCGAGCTTGCGCAGGCCGCCGCGCTGACCCAGCACCAGTTGCGACAGCCGCTCCAGCATGGGCTGGGAGAACCCGGCCACATCCGCATGCGCCACGATGTAGGCCCCGTGGCGGTGATAGTCGGCATGCGAGACGGCGCTGCCGATCTCATGCCAGCGTGAGGCCCAGCGCAGCTCCTTCACCCGCTCGGGCTCGGCCTGCGGTGCAACCTGGGCGTACAAGGCCAGCGCCAGCGTCTCGACCCGCTGCGCCTGCGGCAGGTCCACGCTGAACTTGGCGCACAGCCGGGCCACACTGGAGTCGCGCACATCGCCGCGGCCCATGGAGCGCGCGCCCAGCTCGAACAGCACGCCCTGGCGCAACGCGCCCTTGGCAACATCCATCACCTTCAAGTCGAGCAGCTCGAACAGGGCCCGCAGGATCACCAGGCCCCCGGCGATCACTGGTTTGCGTTCGTCCTTCAGCCCAGGCCATTGCAGACGCTCCACGCTGCCGATGCGGATCAGCTCCTCCATCATGGTGTCCAAGGTCGTCAGGGACAAGGTGCCCGGGGCATCGCCAAAGCTGCTGGCCAGCTCCGCTGCGGCGCCCGCCGTGCCCGACGAACCGTACACCTTGTCCCAGCGTCGGCCATGCAGGCTTCGGCCGCGCTTCGGGGCAAAGCCCAGCATCTCCTCAAGCACGGCCAGCGCCGCCACGCGGGCCTGCTCGAACAGGCGCCTGCTGAAGCGGCCGTCACTGAAGAACTGCTGCGACAGGCTGACGCTGCCCACCCGGTAGCTTTCGGCCCGCTGGGGCTCCAGCCCCACGCCAAGAATCACCTCGGTGGAACGCCCGCCAATGTCCACCACCAGACGGCGCTCGTGCTGGTCGGGCAGCAGGTGCGACACGCCGCCGTAGATGAGGCGGGCCTCCTCCCGGCCCGAAATCACCTCGATCGGAAAGCCCAAGGCGGTCTGTGCTGTCAGCAGAAACGCTTGCCGGTTGACGGCCTCTCGCAGGGTCTGGGTGGCCACGGCGCGCACCTGGTGCGGGCCGAAGCCGCGCAGCCGCTCACCGAAACGCGACAGGCACTCCAGCCCCCGCCGGGTGGCGGCCTGGTCCAGCTCGCTTCGGGCGTTGAGCCCGCCGCCCAGGCGCACCATTTCCTTGAGGTATTCGATGCGCACCAGCTGGCCCCGCTCGAGGCGGCCGATCTCCAGGCGAAAACTGTTGGAGCCGAGGTCAACGGCGGCTAGGGGCGTTCCCTCGGTCATGTCAGGTGGCGGTTGGCGTTTGCGCGGCAGGATAGCAGCGAGACAATGCGGCCATGCCTGCGGCTGTGCTCACGAACCCGAACGGCCTGTGGCTTGAATCGCATCGGGTGGGCGCGTTGAGGCCAGCCCTTGCGCAGGAGTTGGCCGCAGTCGGTGTCCTGGCGCCCCTGCCGGGGTGGGCCGGGGCCTGGCGGTTGCCACCCGGCTCAGGTGCTGACGAGGCCTTGGGCGAACTGGCCCTGGCCCTGCGCCACCTCGGTTTGTGCGGCCCGTGGCGCAACGAACTCATCGACCTGTGGGCTTTGCCCCCAAGCGAGCCGCTGACAGGCGAGGCGCCGCCTTCAAGCGTGGCCCTTGGCGCTGACGCGCGCCCCTTCCAGCACCGAGTCGGCCGCATCGAACGCGCTGCCGCCCGGGTGCTCGGGCTGCAGACCCAGGCGGTGCATCTGGTGGGCTTTGCACCCGACGGACGCGTCTGGCTGCAGCAGCGCGCGCTGTCCAAGCCGGATGACCCGGGCCTGTGGGACACCCTGGTCGGCGGCCTGGTGCCTGCCGACGAAAGCCTGGATCTGGCCCTGGCGCGCGAGTCGCTGGAGGAGGCCGGCCTCGCGCTGGACAGCCTGGCGCACTGGGCCTGGGCGGGGGCGATTGATCTGCGGCACGCCACCCGATCAGGCGGGCACCCGGGCTGGGTGCGCGAGCGGGTGCATTGGGCCCGCGGCACCCTGCATGCCGGGCAGTTGCCCGCCAACCAGGACGGCGAGGTGGCCCGGTTTGATCTGGTTCACCTGACTGACCTGCTCGACATGATGGCCGCTGGTCTGCTGACCCGTACGGCCACGGCGATCCTGCGCGCGGCCTTGTGGGCCCCGGCAGGCTCAGGCCGCCAGGATGACAGCCGATGAGTTGAACACCGCCACGGCCTGCTGCCCCACGCTCAGGTCGAGCGCCTCCTCCGCTTCGTTGGTCACCGAGGCAGTGACCACCTGACCGCCCGGCAGGGTCAGGCCGACCAGGGACGAGACGGCCCCCTTGCTGATGCGCGACACCGTGCCCGGCAGCTGATTGCCTGCCGACAGCCGAAAGCCGGCGTCGTGAGTCACCAGCACCACTTCGCTGGCCTTGACCAGGGCCATTACCTCAGTGCCCTTGCGCAGTTTGAGGGACTTGGCCGCCCGGCTGCCGAGCAGGGCACTCAAGGTCTGCCCTCCAGGCAGCGCCAGGTCCACCTCGGTGCTGGCCGGGCCGCTCACCACGGCGCTGATCTGGCCCACAAACTGGTTGCGTGCGCTGGTCTTCATGCTCATCCTCTTCAGCAAAGTGTTCAGTCGGGGGTGTGCGGCCAGCCGGGCTTCATGGGCGCTGGCCCACTGGTGCATCAGCCGGGCGTGCTCGCTGGCCAGGGTGCGCCAGAAGCCCAGCAGGTCCTGCCCGGCCTCGGTCAGCCGGGTGCCGCCACCGCGCGTGCCGCCGCGCACCGTCACAACCAGCGGCGTGCTGGCCAGCGCGTTGGCGGCTTCCAGCACCATCCAGGCCCCCTTGTACGAATAGCCCGCCGCCCGCGCTGCCTGGTGCAGCGACCCGCTGTCCTGCAGCGCCTGCAGCAAGGCGAAGAAGCGCGCATCCAGGCGCCCCGCCAGAGCCAGTTCCGCCCGGATGAGGGTGCCGCCAGTGGCAGCGTGGACATTCTGTGCGGGCATCGGCGGCTGCCTCAGGGGCCTTGCAGCAGGGTTTTCACCGCAGCCGCGTGCGGGTGCGGGGGGCGTGGTGCTCGCTCCGGCATGAGCGGCTCGCCACGCGTCACATCCACCATCCGCACCACCCGGCCGGCCTCTAGGCGCACGGCCACCTGGGCCAGCGCCAGCACGTCGTCCAGGTCGTGCGTGATCATCAGGGTGGGCACCTGCCACTGCTGCACCACACGGGCCAACTCGGCCCGCAACTCGTCGCGCAGCATCGGGTTCAGCGCGGCAAAAGGCTCGTCCAGCAGCAGCACCGCCGGCTCACATGCCAGGGCCCGTGCCAGGGCCACCCGCTGCTGCTGCCCACCCGACAGGGTGGCAGGGCGGCTTCGCGCCAGGTCCTTCAGCCCAAAGGCCTCCAGCAGGGCCTGCACCTGGTCCCGCTGCGCCGGGCGAAGGCCGCGCCGCCAGGTGCCCAGACCAAAGGCGACGTTCTGCCACACGTTCAGGTGTGGAAACAGCGCGTAGTGCTGGAACAGGTAGCCGACACGCCGCTTGGGCGTGGGCGTGTCCACCTGACGCGCGGCGTCGAACACGCACTGCCCTGCCAAGTGGATGCGGCCTTGCCGTGGCCTGATCAGGCCCGCCAGGGCCTGCAGCGTGAGCGACTTGCCGGCCCCGGACGGGCCATACAGCGCCGTGATGGGTGCGGCACTGGCAAAGGCGATGTGGGCATCAAAGCGTCGGTGGCCGTCGGCCACCTCGAGCTGGATGTCCACCTCGATCATGGTGTGCTCAAGGCCTGGAGAAGCCGTGCCTGGCCAGGATGCGCTGCCCGGCCTCGCTGCGCACAAACTGGGTGAACGCCAGGGCCAGGGCCTTCTGGCGGCTGTCACTGACCACCGCGATCGGGTAGGTGATCGGGCTGTGGCCCTCGGCGGTCAGCACTGGCCGCACGCGGTCTGCCATCAGGGCGGCGTCGGTGCGGTACACAAAGGCAGCCTCCACCTCACCCCGGGCCACATAGTCCAGCGTTTGGCGCACCGAGTCGGCCATCACCAGCTTGGGTTGAAGCGTCGCCCAGAGCTGGACGCGCTCCAGCACCTGCTGGGTGTAGCGCCCGGCCGGCACCGTGGCTGGCTTGCCCAAGGCAATGCGGCGCACGGCCGGGCTGGCCAGGTCGGCCAAGCTGCGCAGTGCGGGGGCACCCTGGGTGGGCACCACCATCACCAGGGCGTTGGCTGCAAAGTCGGCGCGGGAGGCCGCGTCCACCAGGCTGGCGGCTGCCGCCCGGTTCATGGTGTCCTGGTCGGCGCTGGCATACACGTCCACCGGGGCCCCTTGCTGAAGCTGCTGGAGCAGCACGCCCGATGCGGCGAAGTTGAAGCGCACGGCCACTGGCGCGCTGGCGGCGCGGCTGGCTTCAAAGGCCTGCCCGATCTCGCGGAAGGCCTCGGTCAGGCTGGCAGCGGCCGACACGGTGAGGGTTGCGGGGGCCTGCTGGGCCAGTGCGGCCGTGGGTGTGGCCAGCGCAGCCCAGGCCAACACACCACACACCAAGCCTCGCAACAGGGTTGGCCACCCACTCACCGGACACTCCTTGACAGAAAGCGGTTGGACAGCACCAGCAGGGTCACGCTCAGCAGCGACATGGCGACCACGAGCGTCATCGCCACCCGGTCCTGCCCGGCCTGGGCGGCGTCATAGATGGCCATGGACGCGGTCTGCGTCTGCCCGGCGATGGAGCCAGCCACCATGAGCGACGCGCCAAACTCACCCATGGCGCGGGCAAAGGCCAGCAAAGTGCCGGCCAGCACACCGGGCCAGGCCAGGGGCAGGGTGACGCGGACGAAGGTGGACCAGCGGCTTTGCCCCAGGGTGGCGGCCGCAGCTTCCAGCTGCCGGTCCACGCCGTCGAAGGCGGCCACGGCGGACTTCAGCACCAGGGGCAGGGCCACCAGGGCCGAGGCCACCACTGCACCATGCCAGTGGAAGATGACGGTGTAGTCAAAGGTGTCGCGCAGCCAGCCCCCCAGGGTGCTGCGCCGGCCCATCAGCACCAGGATGCCGTAGCCGATCACCGTGGGCGGCAGCACCAGGGGCAGCATGCACACCGCCTCGGCCACCCCGCTGCCCGGAAAGCGCCGCCGGGCAAACAGCCAGCCCAGGGCCAACCCGAACCCCAGCGCGAGCAGGGTGGCCACTCCAGCCACCTTGAGGCTCAGCCACAGGGGCGTTGCATCAAAGTCGGCCAGCAGGGGCAGGGCGGCAGTTCCGGTGTCAGGCATCGTGATGTATTTTGGTACATCACGAAAAAGCCGTCAGGGGGCTGGGGGGCGCAAGGGCAGGGTCAGCACAAAACGGGCACCGGGCTGCCCGTCGGGCCGAGCCTCGCAACGCACCTGTCCGCCATGGCGTTCGGCAATGCGCACCACCAGCGACAGGCCCAGGCCAGTGCCGCGCACGGTGGTGCCAGGGGCCCGGTGGAAAGGCTCGAACACCCGTTCCCGCTCTGCCGGGGCCACGCCTGGCCCACGGTCGCTCACGCTGATGCGCACCCCAGGGCCGCTGGGCAGCACCACGGTGGCCACCTCGGCCTCGGCCGGTGCCTGGGGGGCATGTCGGGCCGCGTTTTCCAGCAGATTGCGCACGGCGCGGCGCAGCAGGGTGTCGTCCGCCTCGATCTCCACCACCTGGCCCTGCACCTGAGCACCGGTGCGTGAGGCCTCTTCGGCCAGCAGGGCCAGCACGTCTACTCGGCTGGGCCGTAGGGCTTCGTGCTGTGCGTCGAGTCGGCTCGACAGGAGGATCTCGTCGATCATGGTGTTGAGTTCGGCCAGATCGGCATCGATGTGTCGCCGCAGCGCCGCCCGTGCGGCAGCATCGGTGCTGGCGTCCAGCGCGGCCAGCCCCAGCTGCAGCCTGGTGAGCGGGGTGCGCAACTCGTGCGATGTGTGGGCCAGAAGCTGCTTGTGCGAGGCCACCAGCTGTTCAATGCGCTGGGCCGAAGCGTTGAAACTGCGCGCGAGGTCGCTCAACTCGTCGTGCCCCGACTCGTCGGCCCGGGTGCGGAAGTCGCCCTGGCCGAGAGCCTTGAGCTGGCCCTGCAGGCGTTCCAGGCGCCGGGTCACGCGGCGCACGATCGGATAGGTGGCCACGCCCAGCGCCAGCGCGGCGACAACCAGCCACATCGCCTCCAGCCAGGCGGCTTGACGGCGCGGCGCAAACGGTGCCAGCGGACCCATGGCCGGGGGTGGCGGAAAGGGTCGCATGCCGGGGCCTGGCCCGGGCGGCGTGCGGCCATCGGGTTCGCCAGTGGGCGGTCGGTCGGGGCGGGCGCGTGGCGCACCCCAGGCGCCAAGGGCCGGGGCCATCTCGCCGCGGGCCATGCGCTCGGCGATCCACTGCTGGCGCTGCTCCTGCCACTGGGGCACCAGCCAGACGCGGATGAACCCCACGGCGGCCAGCGAGAACAGCACCAGGGTGGCAATGCAGGCCAGCCACAGCTTGAGCCACAGGGGGAAGCGCCAGCGTGCGGTCATGCGCGGGCCTGGCGCGTCAGTCTTGCGCCTTGGCAAACACGTAGCCCGACCCGCGAATGGTGAGGATGCGTCGCGGCGACTTCACGTCGTCTTCGATCGCGGCGCGGATCTTGCCGACATGCACGTCGATCGATCGGTCAAAGGCTTCCAGCGTGGCCCCCTTGACCGCGTCCATCAGGAACTCGCGGCTCAGCACCCGGCCGGGGTGGCGGGCCATGGCGACCAGCAGGTCAAACTGGTAGGCGGTGAGCGGGCGCTCCGCGCCGTCCAGGCGCACGGTGCGCGAAGCCAGGTCAATGTCGAGCCGGCCAAAGTGCATCAAGTCGTCTGCCGCCACACCCGCCACGCTGGCCTGGCTGCGCCGCAGCAGGGCGCGCAGGCGCGCCAGCAGCTCGCGCGGCTCGAACGGCTTGGGCAGGTAGTCGTCGGCCCCGATTTCCAGGCCGACCACCCGGTCCATCGGGTCGCCGCGCGCGGTGAGCATCAGCACTGGCAGCCGCGCCACTGGGCCGGGCAGGGCACGCAACTGGCGGCACAAGTCGAGCCCGTCGCCGTCGGGCAGCGACAAGTCCAGCACCAGGGCGCTGATCTGGCCGCCCGCCGGGTCGCGCAGAGCGCTCATGCCAGCGGCCAGGCTGGCCTCGTGGCGCACCTGAAACCCGGCACCTGCCAGCAGGGCCGAGGCCATCTCGGCCAGGCGCAGGTCATCCTCGATCAGCAAGACGTGGGGCATGCCGGGCATGGTAGCCGCGGCCACGGGCGGCAGGCCGCCCATGGCCGCCCGCTCAGCGAGGGCTGGCACTGCCGGGGCCACCTGGCCCGCCGTGGCCGCCATGGCGCCCGCCCATGCCAGGCATGCCCGACATGCCGGGCCCACCCCCCATGGGCATCTGCTGCAGGCGCTGCACCACCTGCGCGCGCTGGGGCGGGCTCAGCACCTGGGCCGCCTCGGCCAGCAAGGCATTCATCTTTTTTGAGCCCTCGTCATGCAGGCGGGTCATCTGTGCCCGCAGGCCTTCAATGGCGGCCAGGTCCAGCTGGGGCTTGGCCCATTCGGCAAGCGACTGCTGGCGCAGTGCCTGGCGTGGCGCACGGTCGGCTTCCATCTCCTGGCGGCCCCGCTGGGCCAGGGCCTGCAGCCGGCTGCGCTGCTCGGCCGACAGGTCCAACCCGTCGAGCAGCCTGTCGAGCATGCGGTCGAGCAACGGGCCGCGCTCACCACCTGGGCCACCCGGCCCGCGCGGGCTGCCACCGGCCGCAGGGCCGGGGTTGCTGGCTTGGGCGGCTGCCTTCAGGCCAACGCCGGCCAGGCTGATCGACATGCTGGCGCGCACCGCCTGGCCCAGCCAGACGCGGCGCTCCTGCCTGGGCAGGGAAAAACTGGGGTTCATGAGACATCCTTTCCAGAAAACGGCTGCCTGGTGCAGCCGGTTGGAGGAGTCTGAGTCGCGGGTGTCAAGCCCGGGTTGCGCCCGGGTAAAGAAGTGTCTACTCGCCTTCGCCGAACTTGTCGTTGAACAGCGCCATCAGCGCGTCGGCGGCGGCGGCCTCGTCGGTGCCCGAAGTCTCGATCTCCACCTCGGCGCCCAGGCCGGCGGCCAGCATCATCACGCCCATGATGCTCTTGCCGTTGACGCGGCGGCCGCTGCGCGAGAGCCATACCTCGCAGGGGAAGGAGGCGGCCAGCTTGGTGAGCTTGGCCGAGGCCCGGGCATGCAGGCCCAGCTTATTGCTGATGATGACGGTCTTGTTGATCACGGGCAGAGGTGCGCGGGCGCTGGGTTTGCGGGGCGGTCAGGCTGATGTGCATCACGCCCTGGGTGCCGCCGGTGGTGGCGCGGCTGACCAGGGCGTCCAGGGGTTCATGGCGGTAGCCCAGAGCCCGCAGCAGCATGGGCAGGCTGACCCCGGTGACCAGCTTGAACTGGCCGGGGGCCTGGGTCTGCTGGATCAGGCGCTGGGCCAGGTTGCAGGGCGTGGCGCCAAACACGTCGGCCAACACCAGCACTGGGCGCGTACCCGGCTCACCCAGGCCCAGCAAGGTGGTGCGCAGCGCGGGCAGGCCCTGTTCAAGGTCGGTGTTGGGCGGCGCGTCGTGCGCGGCGATGTCGGCGGCCAGTTCGGGGAACACGTGCAAGGCGCAGGCCCGCAGGGCACTGGCCAGCGGCGCATGGGCAACGATCAGGAAACCGGTGGCGGGTTCGCTCATGGACCAAATACGGAGGTGCGCCGATTATGGGCGAGGCCCTGCGAGCTTCACCTCGGTCAGAAACTGCCCCACATGCCCCGCCTGCTGGGCCTGCCGCCAGGCTTGGACGGGGCCAATCACCACCCCCTGCACCACGCTGGCGCTGGGGCTGCCGGTGGGGCTGGTGCTGCCCAGCGGCGACACGCTGATGCGGACCGTGGCGGTGCCGCTGGCTGCGCTGGCGCGCCAGTTGGCCGTCTGGGTGTCCAGCAGGGCCTGGGCCACCTGTGCCGCGTCGGCCGCAGAGGTGGCCTGCACCCACGACACGGCGTAGGTGACATCGTCCACCGCGCATGCGCTCAGGCTCATGCTGCGTGTCATGCCGGCCAGGGCCACGGTGCGCTCCGCCGTCACCGGCTTGCAGGGAAACAGGCTGTCCGCAGGCCCCAGGCGCACGCTGCGCCAGTCGTGGCTGGGGCTGCAGGCGGCCAGGGCCAGGCAGATGGGTGCCAGCACCCAGCAGGCAAGACGGGCGGAGAATGTGCGCATGACTGAAGACTCAAGGGCATTGTCCCGCCAAGCGCCGCCGGGCACGCAGGCTGGCCCCGCACCGCAGGGTGCCTTGGCCGGGGTTCGCGTGCTGGATCTGTCGCGTGTGCTGGCCGGCCCCTGGTGCACCCAGACCCTGGCCGACCTGGGGGCCGAGGTGGTGAAGGTAGAGCGCGCGCCCAGCGCCAACCACCCCGGGGGGGACGACACCCGCACCTGGGGCCCGCCCTTCCTGAAGGACCGCGAGGGCCGCGACACGAACGAGGCCGCCTATTACCTGGGAACCAACCGCAACAAGTACAGCCTGACGGCCGACATGGCCAGCCCTGAGGGCCAGGCCCTGCTGCGCCAGCTGGCCAGCAAGGCCGACGTGCTGGTGGAGAACTTCAAGGTGGGCGACCTGGCCCGCTACGGGCTGGACTACGCCAGCCTGTCGGCCCTGAACCCGAAGCTGGTGTACTGCTCTGTAACGGGCTACGGCCAGACCGGGCCCTACGCCCAGCGCGCGGGGTATGACTTCGCCATCCAGGGTCTGGGCGGGCTGATGAGCGTGACCGGCGAGCGCGACGACCTGCCCGGAGGTGGGCCGCAGAAGGTGGGCGTGGCTGTCAGCGACCTGTTCACTGGCCTGTACGCCACGGTGGCCATCCTCGCAGCGCTGCGCCATGCGGGTGCCACGGGCGAGGGCCAGCACATCGACATGGCCCTGCTGGACACGCAGGTGGCCATGCTGGCCAACCTGGGGGCGAACTACCTGGTTGATGGGGTGCGCAGCGGCAAGGTGCCGGGGCGCATGGGCAATGCGCACCAGAACATCGTGCCCTACCAGGCCTTTGCCGCCAGCGACGGCCACCTCATCCTGGCTGTGGGCAACGACGGGCAGTTTGCCCGCTTCTGCGGCGTGGCTGGCGTGCCCTGGCATGAAGACCCACGCTTTGCCACCAACCAGCAGCGGGTGGCGCACCGGGCGGTGCTGGTGCCCGAAATCGAGGCGGTGCTGCGCCAGCGCCCGCGCGACACCTGGCTGGCCGAGCTGGAGGCTGCCACGGTGCCCTGCGGGCCCATTCAGAACCTGGCCGAGGTGTTTGCCGACCCGCAGGTGCAGGCCCGCGGCATGGTCCGCACCTTCGAGCACCCGCTGGCTGGGCCGCTGAACCTGGTGGCCAGCCCCATCAAGATGAGCCGCACCCCGCCGCGCCACGAGTTGCCCCCACCCTTGCTGGGCCAGCACACCGACGAGGTCATCCAGCGCTGGTTGACATGAGCGTTGTGCGCTGAAGTGCCAAACTGGCCCAAGGGTTCAATGAAACAAGCGGCCGATGGGTTGGTGGATACATCAACTCAAGCATCGAATGTATTCTTGATCCGATCTTCAGTGAGGAATATTTGAAAATGAACCCCTTCCCTGGCCTTGGCCCGGCCGCCCAGCCGGGCTGGCTGCCCAGCCCCACCCACCTGCAGCGCCTGGCCGAGGCCCTGGCCGCCCAGGGCCGGCCGCTGGTGCTGATGGTCAGCTTGGTGGACTGCCCCTTCTGCCACCGGGTGCGCCTGTCCGAGATGCGCCCGCGCCAGCAAGAGGGCCTGGTGGTGGCCGAAATCGACATCAGCGGCCCCCGCACCCTGGTGGACTTTGCCGGGGCGAGCGCGACGCATCGCGACATGGCCCGCCGCTACCGCGTGCAGGTGGCCCCCACCGTGCTGTGGCTCAACCGCAAGGGCGACGAAGTGGCCGAACGCCTGGTGGGCGCCAGCATCCCGGACTTCTACGGGGCCTACTTCGACGAACGCATGGCCGCCGCCACCGCAGCGCTGAGGCGCTGAGAGGCCAGGCGGGCGGGGCTACTTCATCGCCCCGAACACCCGTCGCACGATCTCCGAGCCCGCCTCCAGCGGGTTGGCGCGGAATTTCTTTTCCTGTTCGCCAATCACCAGGTACAGCCCGTCCAGCGCCTTGCCGGTGACGTAGCCGCGCACATTGCTCTGGTCCTTGTCCACCATGCCCAGCTGCGAGGCGCGGCCGGCCACGCTGTCGTACTGCTGGGTCAGCTTGAGCCGGTTGACCACCCCGCCCACCACCGGGGTGAACTGGTCGGTCAGCGGGGCGCGGGTTTTGCCCGCAAAGAAGTTGGTGACCGAGGTGTCGCCGCCGGTGAGGATGCCTTTGGCGTCGTCCACGCTCATGCTTTTCACGGCGTTGACCAGCAGGTTCTTGGCGCCGGGCACGGCTTGTTCTGCCGCGCGGTTGATGGTTTGGTGCAGCTCATTGAGGCGTGGCCCCCAGCCGGTGAGGCTAAGTGCCTGTTTCGCGTCATTCAAAAAGCCGGGCAGCGGAATCTGCACCTTGGTGTTGTTCCAAAACCCACCCACCACGCCCAGCAGGCCCACGGCTGCATTGCTGCCCAGCTCCAGCGCGCTTTTCAGGCCAGCGGTGGCGTCGGCATTCGAGATGCCCGCCAGGCCGCTGGCGCTGCCGCCGCTGCCCAGCGTGCGGTTGCCCAGGGCCTTCTGTGCCGCGTCCTGCAGCTCTTTGGGCAACTGCAGCTGGGCGTGGGCCTGCGCCACCGCCGCCAGGTACAAGGCCGCGCCCAGCGACAGTGGGACTTGAGAACTAAACTCGCGCCGATTCATCGAACCCTCCCATGAAAAACACATTGAAACCCTTGCACTGGCTGGCCATTGTGGCCGTGGCCGGGGCTTGTGCGATTGCAGCCTACTTGGCCTTGGGCGGCAATGCACCCAAGGCGCCAACTGTGACCTATGCCCTGCTGGACGGCAGCCAGAAAACCACAGACCAGCTCAAAGGCAAGGTCTACCTGGTGAACTTCTGGGCCACCAGTTGCGTGACCTGCGTGAAGGAAATGCCCGAGATGGTGCGGACCTTCGAGAAGTTCAAAGGCAGGGGCTTCGAGCATGTGGCCGTGGCCATGAAGTACGACCCGCCCGCCTTCGTGAAGAGCTTTGCCGACAGCCGCAAGCTGCCCTTCATGGTCGCCATCGACAACACCGGCATGGTGGCCAAAAGCTGGAACGACACTCAGCTCACCCCTACCACCTATCTGGTGGACAAGCAGGGCCGCGTGGTCAAGCGCTATGTGGGCGAGCCCGACTTCAAAGCCCTGCACGCCCTGATCGAGCAGCTGCTGGCCGCCTGAAGCGGCCCTGCTTCAGGCCACCACGCCCGCCGAAGAACTTGACGACACGCCCGCGGCATGGGCCTGCTGGTCGGCGTGGTAGCTGCTGCGCACCATGGCGCCCACCGCGGCGTGAGAGAAGCCCATGGCATGGGCTTCGCGCTCGAACATCTTGAAGGTGTCCGGGTGCACATAGCGCCGCACCGGCAGGTGGTGGCCGCTGGGGGCCAGGTACTGCCCGATGGTGAGCATGTCAATGTTGTACGCGCGCATGTCGCGCATCACCGCGAGGATCTCCTCGTCGGTTTCGCCCAGGCCCACCATCAGCCCGCTTTTGGTGGGGATGCGGGGGAACTGGACCTTGAACTTCTTCAGCAGGTTCAGGCTGAAGGCGTAGTCTGAGCCGGGGCGCGCCTCCTTGTACAGGCGGGGCACCGTCTCCAGGTTGTGGTTCATCACGTCTGGTGGCGCGGCTTCCAGAATCTTCAAGGCGCGGTCGTCGCGGCCGCGGAAGTCGGGCGTCAGCACCTCGATGGTGGTGGACGGTGAATGCTCACGCACCGCGCGGATGCAGTCGACGAAGTGCTGGGCGCCGCCGTCACGCAGGTCGTCGCGGTCCACACTGGTGATGACCACGTACTGCAGCTTGAGCTTGGCGATGGTGCGCGCCAGGTTGAGCGGCTCGTTGGCGTCCAGCGGGTCGGGCCGGCCGTGCCCCACGTCGCAGAAGGGGCATCGGCGGGTGCACTTGTCACCCATGATCATGAAGGTGGCCGTGCCTTTGCCAAAGCATTCGCCAATGTTGGGGCAGGAGGCTTCCTCGCACACGGTGTGCAGGTTGGCCTCACGCAGGATTTGCTTGATCTCGTAGAAGCGGGTGCTGGGTGAGCCCGCCTTCACGCGGATCCAATCGGGCTTTCTCAGCATCTCCTCGCGCCCGATCGGCACGATCTTGATGGGGTTGCGCGCGGTCTTGGCCTCTTGCTTCTGCTTGGCGGCGGCCACGTAGTCGTCGGCAGACTTCAGCTCGGTTTCAACGTGGGCGGTGGGCATGGATGCAGCCTACTGTAGGTGGGTGGTGAGCTTGCTGGCCAGCACCTGGGCGGCGTCCTGCCAGCTCACCTGGACACCAATTTTAAAAAGGTCCACCGTCTGGAGCCCTGCATAGCCGCAAGGGTTGATGCGCGAGAAGGGGCTCAAGTCCATGGCCACATTCAGCGCCACACCGTGGTAGGTGCAGCCCCGGCGCACCTTGATGCCCAGCGCCGCAATCTTGCCGACATCGCGCCGCGTGGCCAGTGCTGACTCGCCCAGGGGCTGACCGTCGGCCCCCAGCAGGCGGGCGTGGCTGGCTGGGTCGTCCAGCCGCACATAGATGCCCGGCGCGCCGCGCACCCGGTGGCCGGTCACGCCGAAGTGCCCCAGGGTGCGGATGACGGCCTCTTCGATGCGAAACACGTACTCCTTCACAAAATAGCCGGCGCGCCGCAAGTCCAGCAGGGGGTAGGCCACCACCTGCCCAGGGCCATGGAAGGTGACCTGCCCGCCCCGGTCGGTCTGCACCACCGGGATGTCGCCGGGCAGTAGCACGTGTGCTGCCTTGCCGGCCACGCCCTGGGTGAACACGGGCGGGTGTTCGCAAAGCCACAGCTCGTCGGGCGTGCCGGGGGTGCGGGCATCGGTGAAGGCCTGCATGGCGGCCAAGGTGGGCGCGTAGGCCACCTGGCCCAGGGCTTGAATGTTCACGCGTCATTCACCTCGCAGGCGCTGCAGCAGCCACACTGCTGCCGAGCCGAGCGCCGCGCCAACGGCGGCACAGGCAAGGCCTGTGGCACCGATCATCAATAGGGAAATGGGCCACACACTGTGCCGCGAGCTGTCAATAACCCAGTCGAAAAGCATGCGAACAACGTACACCAACGTACACCCCAGGGAGGACCCAGGCTGCTTTGCGTGTGGCAGCCCACCATGTTCCTGTGAACAGCACCCTCAGTACAGCACCAGCTAGGCCAGCCCACCACAGCGCGAAGCTGGGTAAGCCACTGACTTGATTGAGCTGCTGGTAAGTCAGCGTCCAGTAGTAGACGCCTAAGGTCAACACAAAGCCAAGCAGCACCCACTTCGAATGGCGCTGAAAGGTTTGATCCATGCGATTGAGTGTGTAACTAGGTGCAGTGGCGCTACAGCACCACCTTCACCATGGGATGGCTGGACAGCGTGCGGTAGATCTCGTCCAGTTGCTCGCGGCTGGTGGCGGTGATGGTGATGGTGACCCCCTGGTAGTTGCCGGCCTTGCTGTCGCGCAGTTCAATCCTGGCCGTGTCAAAGCTGGGGTCAAACCGCTGCGCGATGTGGGTGACGGCCTCCACAAAGCCGGGCACCTTGGCGCCCATCACCTTGTTCGGG
>CAZRRW010000027.1:7639-17099 GCA_964602505.1 uncultured Burkholderiaceae bacterium | reverse complement strand
TGAACACGTCGGAGCAGCGGTCCACCCCCGGGCCCTTGCCGTACCAGATGCCGAACACCCCGTCATAGGCGTTTTGCGCGGCGCGCTGCTGGGGTGTGCCAAAGCCCAGCTGCTGGGTGCCCCACACCGCAGTGGCGGCCAGTTCCTCGTTCACGCCGGGTTGAAAGACGATGTGGTTGTCCTTGAGGTACTTCTTGGCCTTCCACAGGCTCTGGTCGTAGCCCCCCAGGGGCGAGCCGCGGTAGCCGCTGATGAAGCCCGCCGTGTTCAGGCCGTTGGCCAGGTCGCGCTGGCGCTGCAGCATGGGCAGGCGCACCAGGGCCTGCACGCCGCTCATGAAGGCGCGGCCACGGTCGAGTGAGTATTTGTCGTCCAGCGTGGCGGCCTCCAGGGCGCGGCGCACGGCTTCGGGCAGAGGGGCATTCATCGGTTACAGCTCCGTCAGCAAGTTGAGGGTGCGCCACCCTGGTGAGGCGGCAGCCTGTTGCGTGGTGTGCAAGCGGCCTTGTGGGCCAAGGCCTATGCTAGCGAAGATGTTGACCCTACCCCCATCCCATGCCCGACGGCGCCTGGCCTGGGCCTGTGCCGCGCTGGCCCTGGCTTCGGCCGCCACCTGGGCCCAGGTGCCAAGCCCCGCCCCCGCTGCCCCGGCCGAGCGCCCCCGCAACCTGCTGGTGGAGGTGCGCCAGGGCTCTGCGTTCAGCGAACAGGCCACCACCAGCGGCCTGGGAGTGGGCGGCACCCGCATTGGCGGCCAGGTGGTGATTGGCGGCGGCTCGGGCGGCTTTGGCAGTTTTGGTGGCGTGGGCATCGTCATTGGCGGGGCCCAGCAGCGCAGCACGGCCAGCGACGCAGTGAGCACGCAGATCCGCGTGCTGGACGGCGGGCGTGCCACGGTGCAGTCGGCCAGCAGCCAGCCCCTGGTGCTGTTGACAAGAGTGGGCCCTAACTTGGTGCCCAGCGCGGTGTTCATCAACGCAGGCAGCAGCATCGTGCTGCAACCCCGGCTGACGGCGGCCAGCGCCGCCCCGGGCACCCCTTGGGTGGAGGTGGCGTTGTCGGCCCAGCAAAGTCAGCTCAACCCCAACATCCCGGGCGCTGTGAACATCCAAGCCGCCAGCACCACGCTGGATGTGCCCTTGGGCGAGTGGGTAACTGTGGCCGAGCAGGCCGACCAGGGCGACGCCAGCCGCAGCACAGCGGGCGGCGGCGTGTCACCGGGGGCTGTGAGTGGCGGCGTGGGGGCCGAACAGCGCAGCCGAAACGCCCGTTTTGCGGTGCAGATTCGCGTCACTGTGGCCGATTAGGACCAGAAATTGCCTGGTTTTCAAACAAAATCACTGAAACAGGCGCAGCCGCCTGCGCCGGAATCATTGAACCTTTGGCGGTTTTTTGGCCTTGGGTTCTTGGCCCGCATGTTGCCCAGGGCTTGAGCCTAGTCTTCCCGGGCGCAGCGCAGGGCCAGCGCGTCGCGGGTGAAGCGCACCAAGGCCCGGCCCGACACCACTTCCACCGGCTGGCCCGCGGTGCGGGGCGCCAGCGGGGCGGGGCGGGGGTCAAAGTCAATCCGCACCCGCAGGTTTTCAAACGCCGTGCCCGAGAGGATGGTGCCGCCCATGTTGTTGCCCAGGCGCACCGGGCGCAACACCTCGCGGCCCAGGCCGCTGTCCACTACGGCGGTGCCGTCGATGAAGCGCACGGTGAAGCTGAACTGCGCGTCGCAGCGGTAGAAGAAGCCGGGTGCCGCCTCAGCCGCGCTGGGGCTGGCGTCGGGCGTGGCGCAAGCGCCCAACACAACCAGGGCACCAGCGGCCATCATGGCCTTCAAGCTGGTGGATGCCGTTGCCACTGCCCAGGGGCTGCGGTGCGTCGTGGCTGGCTTCATGGCGTGTTCCCTCGGGGCCACAGCGCCCAATAGCGCAGGGGCTGGCGGGTGCGGCCGGCCTGGTCGGCCACCTCGCTGGCGGTGTTGCCAAAGCCCCAGAAGTAGTCGGCCCGCACGGCGCCCAGAATGGCGCTGCCCGTGTCTTGCGCCATCACCAGGCGCTGAATGGGCCGCCCGGCGTTCACCGCGCCGGTGGCGTCGGCCGAGTCAAGCCACAGCGGCGTGCCGTAGGGCACGGCCTCGCGGTCCACCGCCACCGAGCGCCCGGCCAGCAGCGGCACGCCCTGCGCCCCGCGCGGCCCGGTGGGCACCAGCGAATCGTCGGCCACCGGGGCCGGTTCTTCGCGGAAGAACACATAGCGCGGGTTGGTCCAAAACATCTCTTGCACCCGCTGCGGGTTGGCCGGGCGGGTGCGCTCAATCCAGGCCTTGATGCCCGGCCAGCTGGCCTGCGCGGCCGTGAGTTCGCGCTGGTCAATCAGCCAGCGGCCCACGCTGCGGTAGGGCTGGTCGTTGTGGCCGGCAAAAGCCACCCGCACCACGCGCACGCTGCCGTCGGCCTCGCGCACGTTGATGCGCCCCGAGCCCTGGATGTGCAGCACCAGCGCGTCTACCGGGTCGGCCAGGTAGGCAATCTCGCGCCCGCGCAAGGCGGCTTGTGCTGCCGTGTTCAGGGACTCGATCTCCTGCCGGGTGAACCAGGGGCGGCGGCTTTGCAGGTCAGCCGGGGGGCGGTACAGCGGCACCTCAAAGCCTGGGCGGCGCTGGCGGCTGGCCTCCAGCAGGGGCTCGTAATAACCAGTCAGCAGCCCGGTGGCGTTGCCGTCGGGCGCCTCCACCCGAAAGGGCGTGAAGCGGCTTTCCAGCCAAAAGCGCAGGGCTGCGTCGTTCGTCTCGCGCAACCCAGCCAGGTCGGCACACACCTGCCGCCAGGCAGGCGTGGCCGTGGGGCCAGACAGGCGGGTGCAGCTTTGCAGCAGGGCGGGCAGGGCCTCGGCCACGCGGTCGGCTTGCCAGCCCGGCAAGTCGCCCCAGGCCACTGGCTGCCAGCGGGCCTTGGCCATGCTGGGCGGCGCTGCGTTGCCAGCGGGCGCGCTATTACTGGTGGTGGGCGGCGGCTCCGCAGGGCGCGTGTCAGGTGCAGTGGCCGGGCCGCTGGCGCAGCCGTTGAGCGCCGCCGCGGTCACCAACGCAATGCCCATAAGCGCCGCGAGCCTGCCCAAGGCACCTAAACTGTCTTGCATGTGGTTAATTGTCTTGGAAGCGCTGGGCGCGCTGCTCATCCTCGTCTTCATCGTCTGGTGGACGATGTTTTCTGGGCGGAAGAAGGGGGAGCGGAGGGATGATTGAATCCGCTCCAAATCAACAACACGGCTTGCGGTCAAGTGTCAAAGCGCTTCATTTTTCTTGGCCACAGCTAGTCGTAACCAGGTGCTTGCTGAAGTGGACTATTACGCGGCGACAAAGCACGGCTTTCGTCTTTACGAAGACCAGATCGCCACCCATCGAATCGGGTCGACGGGTTATTCCTTCACTGTGCTGTGAGAACCGTGAAGGAAATTCGATCTGCGATGATTGATTTGCAAAAGGACTTGATGACTAAGACGAAGACGATTTCGTGGGATCCAGCGGAGCACCTAGAAACCGAAGACGACGTGTTTGCCTATTTGCGGGAGGCCTTGCAAGAGGGCGACCCCGCGTTGCTGGCGGCCGCGCTGGGCGACATTGCTCGTGCCAAGGGTATCGCGCAACTTCCTGAGTCGTAGTCGCACACACCAAACGAACGCAAAGTCATGTCCAACCTAGCCGAACAAATCCGCGAAGCGCTCAGCATGTTCGCGCGCAGCGGCACAGCTCCGGCCTTGATCGGTGGGTTGGCAGTGGTGGCGCATCAAGTCGTACGCGCCACCAAAGATGTTGATTTTTTGGTGGAGGCTGAGGCGTCAGACAAGGTGCATGCCGCGTTGCTCGGCTTGGGCTATGAGTGTCTGCACCGCAGCGGCGACTCGGCCAACTATGTCCGCGGCGCGGAGGGCCTGGACTTGCTCTACGCGCGCCGGCCATTGGCGCGGCGCGTGCTCGCCCAGGCCGTTGAGCGGGAGACCCCGATGGGTCGCTTTCGTGTCGTCAGTGTGGAGGGATTGATTGGATTCAAGCTACAAGGCTTTGTGAACGATCCGGCGAGAACCCACGACATGAACGACATTCGCGCTCTCCTGAAACTGCACCGAGCCACGCTGGATATGGACGAGGTGCGTGAATACTTTGCGTTGTTCAACAAGCTCCAATTGCTTGAAGACCTGCTCAACGAGGGCTCTCAATGAGCGACAAGCCCGATACCGACAAGCCTGTGGTGTTTGTGGCAGAGGCTGGCGTGCCGTTTCAGCCAAACCTGCACGCGGCGGGTGTTGACCCTTTCGTGGAATGGCTCAGCTTGATGGAAGTGGTGGAGATGCTTTGCCCCGTCTGGCCGGTGCGCACGGAGCCGATGAAGGGCGACAACTGGCGGCTGTAAGGCTCTGCTGTTCTTGCAGGCTGGCTGCAGCCCAAGCGCTGCGTCAGTGCAGCGTCCGGGGCATCGTCAGCGCAAACGGCGGAATGGGCGCGTCGAAGCGCTCGCCGTCTTCAGCCACGCAGAAGTAGCTGCCGCTCATGGTGCCGGTGCTGGTGCGCAGGCGGGTAAAGCTGCGGTAGCTGAACTGCTCGCCCGGTTTCAGCAGGGGCTGGTGGCCCACCACGGCCAGGCCCTTCACCTCTTCCACATGGCCGTGGGCGTCGGTGATGATCCAGTGCCGCGCAACCAGCTGCGCCGTCACCCGGCCGGTGTTGCGCACGGTCACTTCGTACTGCCAGGTGTAGACGTCTTGCGCCGGGTCGCTCTGGTCGGGCAGGTAGGTGGGCTGCACGCTGCAGGTGAACTCGTAGGCTTGGTGGGCGTCACTCATGGGGCCAAATGCTAGCCGCCACGGGCGCGGGCAGCGCCGCGTTTCTAGAATTTCCGCATGAGCACCTATCGCATTGCCCCCAGCATCCTCTCGGCCGACTTCACCCGCCTGGGCGACGAGGTGCGCGCCGTGATTGACGCGGGGGCCGACTGGGTGCACTTTGATGTGATGGACCACCATTACGTGCCCAACCTGACCTTTGGCCCCATGATCTGCGAGGCGCTCAAGCCCCTGTGCAAGCGGGCCGACGGCAGCCCGGTGCCGCTGGATGTGCACTTGATGGTGGAGCCGGTGGACGCGCTGGCCCAGGCCTTTGCCAAGGCGGGGGCTGATCTCATCAGCTTCCACCCCGACGCTTCGCGCCACGTGCACCGCAGCATCCAGGCCATTCGCGCGGCGGGCTGCAAGCCGGGCCTGGTGTTCAACCCGGCTGAAGCGCTGGACGTGCTGGACTGGGTGCTGGACGACATTGACCTGGTGCTCATCATGAGCGTAAACCCCGGCTTTGGCGGGCAAAGCTTCATTGACAGCGCGCTGCGCAAGGTTGAAAAGGTGCGCGCCCGCATCGACGCCAGCGGCCGCGATGTGCGGCTGGAGGTGGACGGCGGCATCAAGCCCGACAACATCCGCCGCGTGGCGGATGCGGGGGCTGACACCTTCGTGGCGGGCAGCGCCATTTTTGGCAAGCCTGACTACAAGGCTGTCGTGGGGCAGATGCGCGCGGCGCTGGCCTGAATGTTCAGCGCCTTGGCGGGCGGTGGCGCCTGCCCCACCTGGCTCGCGTCGGTGCGAGCGTGCCTGATCGACCTGGACGGCACCCTGGTGGACACCCTGGGCGACTTCACCGAGGCCGTCAACCGCACGTTGGCCGAGCTCTCCTTGCCGCCGCAAACCCCCGAGCAGGTGGAAAGTGGCGTGGGCAAGGGCTCAGAGCATCTGGTGCGCACCGTGTTGAACCAGGCGGGCCGGTCCATGTCGGGGCGCGAGCCCGACCTCAGCACGCCAGAGGCCCTGGCCGTCTATCAGCGGCACTATGGTGAGGTGAACGGTCAGTTCAGCGCTGTCTACCCCGGCGTGGCGGACGGGCTGCGGGGCCTGCAGGCCCGCGGCCTGCCCCTGGTGTGCCTGACCAACAAGCCGGTGGCCTTTGCCCGCGAACTGCTGGCGCAAAAAGGCCTGGCGGGGTTTTTTGTGCAGGTGTACGGCGGTGACAGTTTTGCCGAGAAAAAGCCCAGCCCGGTGCCCCTGCTGGGGGCTTGCGCTGCGCTGGGCCTGCCACCCGGGCAGGTGTTGATGGTGGGCGACTCGCTCAACGACGCGCAGGCCGCGCGGGCGGCGGGCTGCCCGGTGGTGCTGGTCACCTACGGCTACCACCACGGCAAGGTGCCCACCCTGGCCGACGCCGACGCCGTGGTGGGCTCGCTGGCCGAGCTGGCCTAGCGGCTCTGGCCTGGGTTGGGCAAAGGGATCAGGACGCGCCCGGGTTGGGCGCGGGGGGCGTGCCCAGCATGCCGCCTTGCAGACGCAGGTCAACCGGCTTGGGGCCAAACCAGATGCGCAGCAGTGAGTCCATGAACTCGGGCTCGCGGATGAGCTCGCCCACCGGTCGGCCCTTCACGCTGATCTGCGTGCCGGTGTTGGGGATGTAGTCGATCCAGAATGAATCGCCCACCTTGAGGTTCTTCACCTCGCTGAAGATGTTGCTCATCTTCATGAGGCCAGGAATGGTCTTGGCGAAGTTCTCTTTCGAGGCGTTGTCTTCCATCGAGCGCGAGAACAGTTTGCCCAGTTCGTTGGCGTCAATTTCGCGGTGCATGACCACCCGCACCGACTTGGCGCCCGGCATGGCCAGCACCGCCTGCGGGGTGGTGGCCTTTGCGGCAGGTACAGGGCGGCGGCGTACACCCGGAAGATGGCGCGAAAGCGGGTGCCCGCGCCGTTGAGCTGCAGGCGGGTACCGCGCAGGTCAATGGTGTCGTCAAACTTGACCCCGAAGGTCTTGTAGTTGGCAGCGTGGGCGTTTTGGGCCAGAGTGCCCAGCCCGCTGGCTGTCAGCAGGGTGGTGGCCGCCAGGCGGTGTACCGCGCGTCTTTTCATCGTCGTCTCCTGGTACTGCTTTGGGTGATGGAGGGGTTGGGCCGACTGGTCGTGAATGACAAAGCACTACTCTGTGCAGGCCGCAAGGCCTGTGGCATCGGGGCCATCCCGCTCAGTAGGAAGTTCACGGGGTGGCCGCAGGCTGCTGATAGACTGCGCGCCATGTTCGTCAACCGCAATTGCCTGAAAGGTTCGCACGACCGGGGAGCTTGGCCCTGGCGTCGCTGCGCCTGACCTTTGGGTTGGCCGCCGCTTGCGTTTGAAGCGGCCCCAGCCAGGCAATTGCAGCGCCAGGGCTTGCCCCCTCGCTGCCCCCTGAACCCCCTGATGCCGTCGCTGCACCACCACAGCCGCACGCGAAGCATCCTTCGGAGCGCACATGACTGAACTGGAATTCAAATCACTGGCCTTGCAGGGCTACAACCGCATCCCGCTGATGGCGGAGGCCTTTGCCGACCTGGAGACCCCCCTCTCGCTCTACCTGAAGCTGGCGTACTCGTCGGGCCAGGGCAAGCACAGTTTTCTGCTGGAGTCGGTGGTGGGGGGCGAGCGGTTTGGCCGCTACAGCTTCATCGGCCTGCCCGCGCGCACCCTGCTGCGGGCCTTCATCTCGCCCGAGGGCAACCGCACCGAGGTGGTGACCGACGGCCAGGTGGTGGAGACCGACCACGGCAACCCGCTGGACTTCATCGAGGCCTACCAGCAGCGCTTCAAGGTGGCGCTGCGCCCGGGGCTGCCGCGTTTCTGCGGCGGGCTGGCCGGCTACTTTGGGTACGACTGTGTGCGCCTGATGGAGCCGCGCCTGGCCAAGGTGCACAAGGCGGGCGGCATCGACGTGCCTGACATCCAGCTCCTGCAGTGCGAGGAGCTGGCCGTCATTGACAACCTGTCAGGGCGGCTTTATCTGATCGTCTACGCCGACCCGGCCAAGCCCGAGGCCTACGCCAACGCCAAGAAGCGCCTGCGCGAGCTGGGCGACAAGCTCAAGTTCAGCGTCACCGCGCCCAGCGTGAAGCGGGCCACGGCCTACCCGGTGCACCGGGAGTTTGCGAAAGACGACTACCTGCGGGCCGTGGCCCAGAGCAAGGAGCTGATTGCGGCTGGCGACATGATGCAGGTGCAGATTGGCCAGCGGCTATCGAAGCGGTTTGAGGAAAGCCCGCTCAGCCTGTACCGGGCGCTGCGCTCGCTCAACCCGTCGCCGTATATGTACTTCTATGACATGGGCGACTTCCAGATCGTGGGTGCGTCGCCCGAGATCCTGGTGCGGCAGGAGACCACGCCCGAGGGCGAGAAGATCACCATCCGCCCCCTGGCCGGTACACGCCCGCGCGGCGCCACGCCCGAGCTGGACAAGGCCACCGAGGCCGAGTTGCTGGCCGACCCGAAAGAGCGCGCCGAGCATGTGATGCTGATCGACCTGGCGCGCAACGACATTGGCCGCATTGCCAAGGTGGGCTCGGTCAAGGTGACCGACGCCTTCGTGGTCGAGCGCTACAGCCACGTGATGCACATCGTGAGCAATGTGGAAGGCCTGTTGAAGGACAAGCAGAGCAACATGGACGTGCTGCGTGCCACTTTCCCGGCTGGCACGCTGACGGGCGCGCCCAAGATCCGGGCCATCGAGGTGATTGACGAGCTGGAGCCTGTGAAGCGCGGCATCTACGGCGGCGCTTGTGGCTACCTGAGCTTTGCGGGTGACATGGACGTGGCCATTGCCATCCGCACCGGCATCGTGAAAGACCAGACCTTGTATGTGCAGGCCGCTGCCGGCGTGGTGGCCGACTCGGTGCCGGAGCTGGAGTGGAAGGAAACCGAGGCCAAGGCTCGTGCGCTCATCCGCGCGGCAGAGCTGGTGGAAGAAGGGTTTGAGGGGTGAGCACGATGAATACCCACATCAAACTGCTCATGGTGGATAACTACGACAGCTTCACCTACAACCTGGTGCAGTACTTTGGCGAACTGGGTGCCGACGTCACCGTGGTGCGCAACGACGAAGTGAGCGTGGCCGAGCTGGATGCCCGTTTTGCCAGGGGCGAGTTCCAGCGCCTGTGTGTGTCGCCCGGCCCGTGTTCGCCCACCGAGGCGGGCATCTCGGTGGCGGCCATCCAGCACTTTGTCGGCAAGCTGCCTATTCTGGGTGTGTGCCTGGGCCACCAGAGCATCGGTGCGGCCTTGGGTGGGCAGGTGGTGCGCGCCCAGGTGCAGATGCACGGCAAGACCAGCGTCATCACCACCACCGACGCGGCCCGGCAGCAGGGGGTGTTTGCCGGCCTGCCCCGGCAATTCACTGTCAACCGCTATCACTCCCTGGCCATCGAGCGCAGCAGCTGCCCGGCCGCCCTGGAGGTCACCGCCACCAGCGAGGATGGCGAGATCATGGGCGTGCGCCACGCCGGGTTGGACCACGCGGTGCGGCTGGAGGGCGTGCAGTTCCACCCCGAAAGCATCCTGACCGAGCATGGCCACGCGATGCTGAAGAACTTTCTGCAGTAGGCGGCGCGGTGGAGCTTTCACTCGCCTCGCTGGGCAT